>NZ_JBEOPP010000039.1:0-44259 GCF_040310185.1 Shewanella sp. T24-MNA-CIBAN-0130
AAACAAGCTATGAAATTAAACGACAAAAGCGGCCAACTTAATTGACGCGCATAGGACAAGCTAGTTGACGTCTAACACTAACTTAGCTTGATATAGATGAATCTGAAAATTCGACTTCTTATCACTATAGCTTTGTCATAATCGAATAACAGTGCTCTAACACGTTAGTGGACAAAAGCGAGCTAGATTTCTAGTTTTAATTCGTGAGTTTCAGATTAAAATTTTTATGGATTAACATCTAAAGCTGGTGCGCCGTAGATGTCATCTGGATTTTTTGTTAGTTTTTTTACCTAGACGTCTAGATTTAAGGTTGTCTCGTACAGTCTTAAGCATTTCTCGCCTAGATTCTGTTACCCATGATTCTTGAGATGAGTCATATTTGAGAAAATAATCTGTGAGGCCACCCTTTATTAATGTGAATTGATCTCTATAATTATCAAATTCATCAGGAATATCACTCCTATATGGGTCATAAACTACAATGGTTCGAGACTCGCATTCCAGCCATTGTTTTAGCGCATCATTGATATGCTCATCTCCGAAGCTGTAACCTATAACTGTTAGCTGATCTATGAGGTTGAGTTGTTGCTTGAAAAATTGTAATAGTGATACAGGAATTATTTGATCGAATAGACCTTTGAACTTATGAGCACCAGACAGTAATGACCGTCTTAAAAATTGAAGTTCCCCTGAACGGTCATGAACACACAACTCATTTGTAGTTCTAACACCATCTCTTTGAAGTATCTCGAGATTTCTATCTTCTACCTTTCTTATCTCAGCATAGTTTGAACCGACGAAACTAGTCTCACCATATGACTTTAAGAAGAGATTTTGATCTTCAGCAGCAAATACATCTAATGAACCATGTAGTTTAATGAGGTTTATACCACACTCATTAGGTTTGAAAAAATCTAGGTCTCCATTTTCCAACTCAAATGATGTAACTGCTTTAAATTTAGCGATATGATTGTAATTAGTTTCTCTTTTATAAAATCCATCTTTATACGGAATTTTGTAAAAATCTAGAATTTCTTCAAAAACTATATCGTGATTTAGGGAGAAGATATTTAAAACCCTTTCTTGATTTATTAAAGATTTTATTCCGTAATAGTCTTTTATTTTCTCAGATAAAAATTTAAGTGTGTTAGATTGCTCTTCCAATAGCAACAACTGTATACATTCTATTAGTTGAACAATTACTCCGTGTATTCTTTGGTTATTAGCTCGAGCTTCAATGTGTTTTTTTTCGAGCAAACCGACAATTTGCTCATAATGGAGATCTTCATTGCTCAAGATTTCAATAAAAAATGACTTTAATTCATCATCCGTTTCAAAGTTAAAGAGCTTAGAGTCAAGTCGTTTAAGAATATTTTCTCTAAGAGTCTGAGTAAATTCCCATACTAAAGGCATTCCTACTTCATACGAAGCTCCTGCTCCTATAAACACACCTCTCATCATCTGACGTTTACTCCGATTTATCTTAAAACTTAACGCCCGCGTCACGGGCCGATATAACAGTCGGACTTTTGTAACAGCAATAAGGGTGAAAGTTGCCGAAGGTCATGTGTACGCGCTTGTATACGCCCAGCATGGGCATGAACTAAGGAGGCGAAAGTCCTCTTCTGGAAGGTCACCGTTTAAATAACAATATGTTATTTAATATTAAATACTAGCGAATGGCAAGGGCTTATCCGCGAGGATTGGTCTGAAGGAAGCCGCTAGCAAATTTGCGAGTTGATGAACAAGAACTTCATATGAGGCGTGGGCTAGAGGTGAGTTGGCACAAGACGAAATCACCAAAAGATGGGACATATATAACTTCTCGGCTGAAAGTAGCTACACCACATTAGTTTTTCTATAGATAAAGCTTTATTCGCACTATTTCCCTTTTGAACTGCGAAACACACTTTGGGGCATAAATGAGTCAATCCCTTAGCCCGTTTCTGGACAAAAACTTGTCAACTACACTGCTAATTTAGCTCAAATTAGTTAATAGAATAATGGCAAAACCTATAATTGATTGTCCAGTAAATGTCATCCACTACACTCCGCGCAAACTAGCCAAGACTGGCGATATTGTTGCTTCTTCTATTTGGCTAAACACATCATGTTTGTGTTTAGTATGAAAAAAATACTTTTCTTTAAAGTCATCAAATGACCATGCTGGCTGCATATTACCTCCAAATTCTTACGCTTGGCATAAGGTGCTCTATGCCACACTCACCAAGACAGTTGAACTCCAAACCAAAACCGCCGAGAGTAAAGCGTTACCTTAATGCCTTTGTTATCTCTCTTTTTCTTTAGATGAAAATTCAAGTTCTTCGTACAAGCTTTGTAAGCATTTATCGATGTTAAGCATTGCAGCCTCATACATAGGAATTGTACTTTTCACTAGTTCCAAATCATCCTGATTCCCACAAATTGCAAGCTCCATACTACACATCATTGAACAGTTACTATGTAACTCAATAAGTATCGCCATCAAGTATTAGTGAAATATCAAAGCATACTCACTAATAAAGAATGTAACTTTCGGTTATTTTTAAGATTGAAAGAGGAGTGACGCCCTTCTTTCAAGTCATAAATAACCACCTAAGTTTCGTCTTACCTAGTAACGGCTACTAGATTGGATGCTGTAGCAAGCTATTGATACAAATGGAAGCATGTTTACCACCGTATACACCTACCCTTTTGGGATAGACTAGAAATGCAGGCTATTATAGCCTCCCAACTTACTAGACCGTCACTAGGCATTTAAGCATAACTCCAGTTTTTGTTAGATTTATTGCTTTAACCGCACAATGGGAAGCGCGCGATCTGCCCCGTCACCCGAATATTTTGAGAACATAACCTTTTCACCAATAATAGGTTTTTTCCCATACATACTATCAATATGATAAAAAACATCACTTTGATCTGGAACGGTAATAAACCCCCATTTTCTATAATTAATATCTTTTATGGTGCCAATATAACGTTGGCTGACTTGGTAACAAAGAAAACTACATTTATCAACTAATTGATCAGCTGTAGGCCGCTCACTTACATTAACTATTAAGCAGGATTTAATGAGGGATATTAACTCTGTTGATAGATAACTGAACTGTGGGTTAGATGTTAAAAATGCAGGAAAAGGATCATATTTACCCTCAACTATATGCCTAACAGCACGAAGTCCAGAACCAAAAGGTTTTTGCCCTGTTAATAGTTCATACATCATTGCACCTAATGACCAAACATCAGCCTTTAAACCAACTTCTCTTGGAGTTTCAATTGCTTCTGGTGCCATATAAGGTAATGCACCAACCGCAGTAGCAGATGTACTATTCGTAATATCTCCGCCCTCTACGGCTTCAACGATTTCTTCTTCTGCCATCTTAGCTATACCAAAATCGGTAATTTTTAAAGCTGTTAATTGATAACTTCCACTAACCATAATATTAGTGGGTTTTAAATCTCTATGTATAACTCCAGCATGATGTGATGCTGCCAACCCTTTAGATAAATGATGAAAAATTCGAGCAACTAAAAATGGGTCTAAATAGTCAAGATTCTGCAAAATTGCTTTAGATAAATCTAAGCCATCAACTAATTCTTCAACTAAATATGGCCGATCATTCTGCTCTAAATAATCCAATGTTTTCGCGATATTAGGGTGATTTACTTTAGCAGAGACAATTGCACTTCGATGAAAACGTTTTTCCGCAGTTGAGTCTTTAGGAGTTTTCAACGCTACATATCGGTCAAGTATTACATCATGAGCTTTATACACAAATTGCATCCCGCCTTCGCCAACGAAGTCAGTAATATGGTATCTTGAAGCTATCCAATCTCCTGCATTATGTGGTCCATTCATAGTGCAACCTCCGGATTAGAAACATCAAATGTAATAAAACTTCGCTCGCTATAATGACGATGTCTCGCGCCTATACCAACAACACAAGCTCCAGGTATTTTTATATCCTCTGTTACATATCGATTATTCACGTACACTTCACCCAACACATTTTTTAATAGAAAATCAAAGCCATCGTAGTAAAGTTCAAAGGAACCAATTTTACCTAGCCCTAACTTAGCTGTTCGAGCCTTAAAATTAAGGATATGGGGAACACCATTTATTACGGCAAGAGCTTGATGTTTATCAAAAAGAAGATATTTACTTATCTCATCCCTAACATCTTTCATTGTTGGTCTATTGGCTGGCTCTGTAGATAAACACTTTTCAAAAAGTATAATCAATTGTGGGTAATCGTTAAGTAATTCGCAATTAAAAGCATTATCGGGTAAGGGTAAGGGTGGAATTTTAGCTTTCAATTCTTTGGGTAAATCTTGCGTTGCTAAATATAGTGCTGTTGCACCAAAAGCATATACATCAATAGCGGATGTAAATGAGACCTCATCAATTTTAAACTGTTCTGGAGCTGAAAAGCCTATAGTGCCTTTAAACCCAACAGTTCTGGCTTCTCTACCTATATTGCGCGCCAAACCAAAATCAAAAATCTTCAGAATACCTTCAGCATCCAATTTCATATTGTTAGGCTTGATATCTCTATGAATCAGCCCTGCAGAATGAATATCTGTAATACCTGAGGCCACCTGCCATAATATTTTCAATAAATCTAAAGAATTTAGACTTTTAAAATTGATATCAAATAAATCACACCCGTCGATATATTCCATAACTATAGCGAATGAGACATCTATATTTTCAATAATATCAAAAGCCTGTACTACATGCTTTGAACGTAATTTCATTAATGCCGATATTTCGTCTTTAAGCCTATCTAATTCAGTTAAATCTTTAATCGTTTTTATAGCTATTTTTCGCTGTAAGTGGGTGTCATGGCAAAAAAACACATCACTAAAACCACCGCTACCACTGCTACCATCAGGAATATATCGAGGAGGAAGAACAGGTATTGAACTGCTAGTCATTAAAATCAATCCTTAATTGAGGCTTTTTCTTTGGAGAATTATCTTTCTCTGCCTTTTTACTTTTCCGTTTTTGTTTTACTGAAGCTTTAACAAGTACATCCTCAGGCGTACTATTATCACTAACTAAATCAACGTCAATATCAGATTCATTCAATTCTTCATTAGTTACTAAAGAAGGAGGGTCAACTTGCTGACTCTTTTCTATACCTATAAACTGTACATCACCATATGGATCCCAGAGTTGCACTGTTCCCGTCTTAACATTGTCAGATGAAGATGAAATTGAAGAAATATCAGACAAAGTTATAACAGTAGAATTATCGTGCCCACCACACCATTTTGCTACATGAATGAATCGCTTTGACAATTCTAAGGAAGACGCATTTTGAACTAACATTGACTTCAATGTATTATCATTCAAGTAATGGACACCATCACTTGTGATAATCATTTTTGCTATTGTATTAGGTGATGGCATATCGAGTAAGTGAGGTTCAATATCTCTTCCTATACCAACAAATTGTAATAGTTTATTACTTAACTGCGATGATGGCTCTTGTTGGTTTAATTGACCCGCGATGGTGTCATCAACAGACACCTGATGCATGTCATGGTTGTCACTTACATAAATACGGCTATCACCGACGTTTATTGCCTCAAAATGCCCATCACTATCCATGATAAAAGCAGATAAAGTTGCACCACCTTTACCACTATACTCTTGAAAAACATCTCCATTAGCCAATTCGACCGCTTTAACTAAACGTTCTTTTACGGGTATTTTTCTATTTCTAATGCAACTAGATATAAAAGAAGCAACAGCCAGAGATGCACACCCCCCCCCTTCAACCATTCCGCCCATACCATCACATAAAACACCGACTAGAAAAAATTTATTCGTAGAAACTTGAGCTCTTAATATAACAGCTCTATCCTGATTTTCTTTTCGAACATTCCCAATATCAGAACCAATAGCAACAGGTAAACCTATGACATCTCTTACGCCAACCGCCGGTACCCTTCTGGAAAGCCAGTCTCTTATTTGTAGCTTAATTGCATCTTGTTCCATCAGTTAATATCAACCATGCTGTGTAAAGTCAGTTTTATCGTCTTAATATACAGTATGAGACTACACTTTAAAATTGATACTACAAGTAGTTAAATCAATTAAGACAATGATTTTTAACTCACTAAAACATAGATAACAATCGAACATCATGGCCGAGACATAACTATAATCAATTTGATTTCTCTCCATGTCCAAATCAACGGCCTTACGGTCAAAGGTTCTAAATTTTCTACTTTATTAACGTACGACAAAAGAAAAAGGCTACGATAATCCGTAGTCTTTGTTGTATTTATAAGTTCAATCGCCGTTCTAATTCATCTAAATTTGCTGTGGTCAAATAACGGTTCATATTCAAACTCAGAAAAGTGCTGTAGCAGTAAACGTAGGAGCTTTGGGGCATAAGCGAGCTAGCCGCTCATCTAAACGCCTACAAACCAACTGATTGACAACGGCTCTCGACCACTGTATTTGCATTCCCCTGAAGGTTTTCAATACGTTTTGACCGCTTACACTCCCACTTAGAAACTGGATCTTGTTTGTCCCAAACTTTCATTAATTGACTTTGTTGTTTACTCATTTTGTACTTAGGATATGTCTGTTCCATATACATGTGTGTTCGAGCTATAACGCCACGAGCAGCTATCGGTGGTTGTGCCTTACGATCATCGATACGCATATCACAACTACCAAAGTCAGACACCGCTGAGGGCAGCATAGTAAAGTTGTAGTTGCTGCGTAGTGCGTTTACTGCACCGATGGCAGGGAAAAGATTGTGCATATCGGCTTGCATATATCGATACTCTGTATTCATCTTCTCAGCACACTTACGTCCCTTAAACGACTTACCTTTGTTATCGACACAACTCTTGTGACCATCACGCCACTCACTGAAGGCTCTGCCAAAGTTCTCCGCCGGAACTACATGTTCCCACTCAACCCGTTTTGCCCGTTTAATGTATTTAGAAGTAACAAAACCTGTAGGTGCTTCGATGTTCTTTTTAGCGTCAAATTTAGCACCACAGTAGATGGTTACGCGGTGATCTTGATAGACCTCCCGCTCGAGCATCTTTTTTGCTTTGTTGAATGAATCATTAGATGTATTTCCTGCTGCAATGGCTGTAGAGCTGAGAGCCAGTAGAAAGAGTGGTAGACCAATTTTGAGGAGGTTCATTGAGAACTTCAAGCTAAGGAACAGTGACTAGATAATGCCTGATTTATCTAGTCAGACCAAGCATATGAGTAATACTAACAGTGAAAACATTAATCAAAGCAAAAACCTAGTTAGCACTTAATGCTGGGTACACTTAGCCACTTGTGCTCTATTCCTTGTCGTATTGCATTTAAGTGGTTGAATTAGAGGTTATGGATTTCATGCCGACCTTAAGCAAATGATATTTGTATATTTATCAATTCTGTTTTAAATTACGTTCAAGTTTTTATATGTAATGGAGTACATAAAACATGAATAAGTTAAAGGAATACCCACGCCCATCTAGACCATCAAACCCTTCATCTCTTGAAATGGCTGTTTACAATTTTGAGTTGTTAGCTAAAAAATATTTCGATAAGAAAGCGACTTCGAATCCAAGTGAAGCTTTACTTGAACAACTAAATAATGATTTTCGCCACCTTCAAAGAGAAAAGGATCGCATTAGTTCCATATCAATAGCTCAGGCTGCTTTAGCTGAATACAGAGATCAAGCTAGTAAAGCGACAATAGAAAAATTGACTAATGAAGAGCATCACCCTACAGATAAACTAGCTCAATTTTTAAGGGCTATTGGTGAACCTAAGCCAACGGTTAATCATGAAGCTCATCATATAATTCCTGGTGTCGGTAGGTTTAATCAATTTGCAATTTTAAGTGCTAGATTGAATTTCCATTTAGTAGGGTTTGGTATCAATGACCCAATTAATGGCACATGGTTAATAAACTTTATGAAAAACAAAAGTATAAACTGGGCAACTGAGAGTGCGCCAGTACACCGAAAGCTTCATCGCTATAACTACGAATCTTGGATAGGTATAAATCTTGGCGGGCAGAGAGTACCAAATAAAGAACAGTTTTCTAGAAGGTTAAGTAGTATGAAAACTCATATAAAAACAGGCACGTTACCAAGTACTATATTTGATGCCAAAGATGAACAGTGGAAAGGACTATGAGCGCATACTATTTGAAAAAGCCTAATGGCTCATATGATTTAGTTGATTTAAATACTGTAACAATGACTAATCAAATAGTAAGTAATACTGACCTCACCTTCGAGGTCGTGGTAAGAAAACTAATGGCATTACCCTATGATAATTCCAATATAGCGGACTTGTGGGATGGTGAGTTTGACTGCAATTTTATTCCACAAGCACGAAAGCAAAATTTTGACATAAATGTACTTGGAAATTTTCTATTATTGACTCAATCAGCATATCTATTTCTCGGCGATAAAATCCATCCCTATGGTGAATTTGTAAAGGTCAATGCTGATGGAGAGTCTTTAATGTTATTTAATCCTCAAGTTTTTGCGAATGAAGATCCAACTTTATGTGAAATGAACTATATAGATGGCTTTGAAGACGGTCTTAAGTCATTAGCTTTTTTGAATGAAGATATTCAAAATAAGCTACTTTTTAAGTCAAAATTACAAGGCGGCTATTCTATATATTGCAATGAGGCTTTTAAGAGATTATTTATTAATTCAGAGCTTGAAGGCTTAAACTTTGATAGCGATTTATTAAATCCGTTCTAGTATTTGTTTGTTTTATATAATGACTAACAGTATTGAGCAAAGTTCTTTCGGGTAAAACCTCGTTAACACTTAATGCTGGGTACACTGAGCCATTTGGTTGTGTATTGAGGCGTTAGCAGGTCACGGCGCATTGACCACTTGTGCTCTATGCCTTGAGCTGCTAGAAACATCGTATCACTGCCATAGCGTTGGTTAATGTCATCTAGCGTATGCATCAAAGCTGGATTAGCTTTAGGAGGGTTAAACAAATCGAATTGGTTATGCTTTTCGCTGGCTAAATCGATAAGCCCTATACCGATTTTGTAATAATGTATGCCTTCACGAAAAAGCTTTGGGGCGGCTTCACTCATAGCTTTGGTTAGCTCAACAGTGCAGTTAGTTGGACATGGGAAATGCACAATAGCTTTGTAGCTTACTGGTCGTTCATCATGGGGTGAATTACTGGCAAAAATCAGCATAGTCTTACAGTTTGAGCCTTGCTTACGTGCTTTACTCGATGCGATAGCAACATGCTTACTCAATGCTTGCTGTAACGACTCAAAATCAGTGATGCGCTCACCTACGCTTCTAGTCGAAAATATCTGCTTTTTATCTGCCCTCACCTCATCCCATACTTTACAGGCTTGGCCGTTAAGCTCACGAACGGTACGTTCTATTTCAATACTAAATTGCTTTCTTGCCAGTGTCGGCGGCATAGACGCGAGTTGAAACGCTGTACGGATATTCATTAGCTCAAGCTTCTTACTTATTCGACGTCCTATGCCCCAAACATCCCCTACAGCAAGCTGCTTTAAAATAGCTATACGCTCTTGCTCATTACTAATGAAACAAACCCCTTTATAGCCCTCAATCTTCTTAGCTGCATGGTTGGCGATTTTAGCAAGAGTAAGTGTTTCACCAATACCCACACAGACTGCTAGCCGCGCTTCTTTCCACACAGCACGGCGGATTAACTGGCCTTGCGTAAGGAGGCATTTGATAGCTGGATAACAGTTCTTAAAAGAGAGGAAGCTTTCATCAATAGAGTAAACATGTTGCTCAGGGGCAAAGCGGCCAATGATGTCCATCATTTTGCTAGATAAGTCAGCATAGAGTTCATAATTTGAGGAACAGACAATAACTCCACGTTGAGCGCATAAGGCTTTAACTTGAAAGTAAGGTAGAAACTTCCCAATGCCAGCTTCTTTAGCTTGACGATTAGCAGCAACAATCATCCCATCGTTGTTACTTAGCACAATAACTGGCTTACCGCGCCAATCTGGACGAAACACTTGTTCGGCACTGCAATAGAAGCTATTAGCGTCAACTAGAGCAAACATCTAATTACCACACAACAGAGGGCTTTGACGGTGGCAACGAATAGAACGTGTGACTACGCCTTCAATACTAAAATCATCGTATTCATGAATAATGACAGGTTGGTATTGCTGATTAGAAGAAAGGAGAACACGCCGCTTGGTATCTAGAATCTTACAGACAAACTCGCCATTAAAATTGGCAACGATGACATCGCCGTTTCGAGCAGTCTCATGACGATCAACAATGATCATATCACCATCAAAGATGCCGACGTCTTGCATCGACTCGCCTTGAGCAATACCTATAAAGGTTGAGCTTGGATGCTCAATCAGTAAATCATCCAAGCTCATGCCTAGCTGACTGTATTCAGCTGCTGGACTTTCAAAACCTGTAATGCCTGCTCTTGCAGGTATAGGGATAACGCGCATAGCTAACACCACTGTATATAATTACAGTTATTTTAGCAGTAAAAATTAAAGGTACAAGTATAAAGAATTTATCCCTCTAAAATGGCAGATTTAACATCATTAGAATCGTAACAGATCAAAATTCTAGTGAGTTTGGTAAAGCTATATAATAATTAACAACTAAGATTCTATAACCTGAGTAAATTCATCTGGTAAGTTAAGAAAGATGCTCTTACTCTGTCTCTTTGAAGTCTTTTCGTCAAGTTCATATATTTTTGATCCGGTTGCACAAACAAGTATAGTCAATGCTATTTTTGATCGAGTAAAAGCAACGTAGGTATTACGCAATTCTTCTTTATATGTAGAAAGTTTCTTTTTACTAAAAAGGGGATCAAATACATAGCAATTCTCAGCCTCCAGACTTTTAGAAGAATGATAAGTTAATATTGGTATAGAGTAATTTTCTGAGACTTGTATTACATATTTTTTCGAAACCTCATATCCTGCATCGATCATTGCTGTTTTTATAATCTCAATTTGTTCATTATAGCGGCACAAGATTAGTTGTTGAGCATAAAGCTCACTCGAATTCTTTATGTTCTTGATTAGCCATACAACAGCATCATTTAACTCATCGCAGTACTTAACTTGAGCAAGCTCGTCACTTACCTCATTATCTTTAGATACGCTTACAGAGCCGATAAATGTCTTATTAATCTGAAATCTCAGTGCATTTGATAACTTAACAAGGGACTTTGTAGTCCTATAGTTTCGCGTCAGTTGAAACTTACTACCTTTAAATAGTTGTCCAAATTTAGCAAGATACTGACTATCAGCACCACGAAAGCCGAAGATAGATTGGGCAGGGTCACCTACACAAAAAAGTTTAACCTTATGAATATACATTGTTTTGATGATATCCCATTGAACTAGATTTGTGTCTTGAATCTCGTCAATTATCATGTGTTCATATCGACTAGTTGTTTTTTCAAGGAAGTCAGGCTTGCTCAAGCCTTCTCTCATTTGAACAAGCATGTCATTGTAATCACGATACTTTCCTTTTTTATATTCATCATAAATCTTAAAAATTGCTTCAATATCTGAAGTATAATCAACCAAGTAAGGATCAATTTTCTTGATAGAAAGGATAATGTCGGGATTATTAAAATTCGCCATATGATTGAATAGTGCGATACAACGCTTCACAGTAATGGATTTATTATCTCTTTCGGCAGATTTATTATACTTTTTGATACATGACTGAATGGCATTACGAGCTTGCTCATCTATAAGCGCTGGGAGCATATTCTCTTCGTTAAGAAGGGTGTTACACCAACCACTAAAAGTACTGACAATCATGCCATCTGAATACAGCTTTTGCTCTTTAAGTCGGTATGTAAACTCATGAGCTGCAATTTTAGTAAAAGCAAGCACACAGATAGAACTTGGGTTAACACCTTGAGCAAGTAAATGTCTCACGCGGTCTACTATCAGCCGTGTTTTACCAGCACCAGGGCAACCTTCAACATAAATAGCCGACTTTTTAGATCTAATGATTTTTTCTACTGAATCGCAATCTAATTGCTGTTTCTCGATAATCGGCTTTAATATCTCACGAGCACTTTTAACTGCTTGTTGGTAATTACCTTTAGGCTTGCTATCAAGAACTTTATTAGGGCTTAAAATTGCACCTAATAGAGTATTTAGGCGACAATTGAATGCAGCATCAAGCTGAGCCTTATCAAAAGAGAAATAGAGTTTGTTATCATTAACTTTCCTAAACTTCTTATCCAATATTTTAGCTAACGGCTGTATCGATTTATCTTTTACTAACCGTTTTAACTGTTTATCGGTGAGATCGTCGAGGTATTGAGGTTTTAATAACTGAACGGTTGCGAGTAATGATTCAACCGATGGCATATTCAGCAGAGCAATAGGTGATTTGCTAAAGTTTTGGCGTGACTCAAGTCTGAAATTACATCTTTGTGAAAGGAACCACTCATAGATGCCTTCTAGCTCGCCAGCGACTCGTTCAAATGAGCCAACAAGTCCTTTAATGGCACGTTCTACGAACTTCTTATTCTCTTTGAGAGTTTTATCATAGCCAATAAGATGATGGCTATATCTATCACCTATATAGGTGGTTTCTGTCGCCCAATGACTATTAAATGGGTAGCAAAGACTCTTTTTAACTTTATTGTTATTTGTCATCATAAAAGCGAATAATTGAGATACGCCATGCATGATATATCCAGTATGTAGTTCCAATAACAAAGCATGCTTGAATAACTGCTCATATCGACGGCCTAATACCGACTTAAACTGATACAACATAAAAGAAATAAGCGAGAGACTTAACCGTGTAGGAATAAACTCAATTTCACAGTTATAAACTAAATCTCGGCCATTATTACGCTCATATTCGGGATTAGCGATAAAAACATCAATGTTCCTATAACTATCATTGTCTGCAAAAAACTTAAATCTGGATGTAAAGAACGGCTTTGTATCACCAGTCTTAAACCCTTTATTAACATTACCAACGTTAACTTTCTTTGCTATTAATCTAGCGCTTCTTTCTGATGTTTTTACACAGGCTAAACCACTACTCTCATTTAACAACTTATTTATATCTGTTGATGTCAAAGATAGGCCTATACGTATGTAGTCAATATCAACATTTTCGGCACAAACATTCTTAATGTGATCAGCCATTAATTTTTGTTGATACTTGACTACATGGCTTTTTCTTAATAACTTTAATATTTTATTAACTTTTGTTTTATACTTTAATGTTCTAGGATTAGTTAAAATAGCCATTTCACGATTAAGTTCTGGCTGAACTAAAGGGTATTTATCTGTTTTTGATATATTAAAAATTTTACTCGGCACTACTTTTTTAAAGAATGATGATTGCTTAAAACCATTGGTATGCGACTTAGATTTACTCTTAGATAGCTTAGAACTACTCATACTCTAATACCTATACAATTGTATATTAATCTGACATTTAAGTGTAAGCAGGCTTTCCAGCTGCGAGCTCGCAGTTAGAAAACCACATGTTTACACAACAATTTATTATTAAGTATCGATTCCTTTTAAAAAATCGAACTCCTGTTCACAATCTATAGAGCTGCCTAGTTGAGCATCATATAAAAGAGGAAATATACTTTAGTATCGTTTAGCTCTTCTATATTCAACTCATCTGCTATTGCCATTAAAATTGCTGTTGTATTATTAACGCACATTCATATCGTATATAGACATGATGTGCACTCTCATTAGTTAAACAATGGAATTGATATGTAAAGTTGTCTCAAGTTGAGACAACTTTTGATTCTCGCAAAGACAATATCTGCTCAACACACTCATTAAGCGCCATTAATTCAATTGGATGTAATTTAACTATAAGATTAATAGCTTCTCCTAGTTTAGATGTGTACACACCACCATAAGCTTTATAATTAATATCAGTCATTACTGATTGAATAATACAATCAAGTTCTGAGTAGTCTTTTTCATCATCGGATTCATCATCGGATTCATCATCGGATTCATCATCGGATTCATCATCGGATTCATCATCGGATTCATTATCGGATTCATCATCGAGTTCATCATCGGATTCATCATCAGATTCATCATCGTATTCATCATCGTATTCATCATCAGATTCATCATCGTATTCATCATCGAGTTCATCATCGGATTCATGATTTTCGTCTCCGTAAGGTAAATAATCCTTATCAGGATAAATAGAACCATCCTCACCAAATTTACTTTCAAAACTCTGAATACTTTGTGGTTTAATATGATTAGGTACTTTTAGTTCACTTTTATGTGTTTCATTGCCTGAAAGGCATTTAAACCTCCCATAATGAAAAATTTGTTGCTCTACAATTTTAGCCGTCATAGGCTTATCTAGTTTACAATTTAACTTCAACCAGAAATCTTTGAGTTGGTTCAAACCTTGAGTAACTAAAACACGATTAAGCTTCTGGCAAATATTGGAATTGATTTTTGGAGAACGCCAGTTATAACTACCATATATAGAGTAATTAATACTAATTTCGACAATCACTCGATAAACCGTTGCACGTGAAATAGTTAAATGCTTCCCCACAAATTCATTTATTGATTTACAGTTATAAGGAGGATACTTATACATTTCATGGATGTATATTAGAAATAGCCAATACTTAAATTCTGCAAATGTATTGGAAAGATTTACAATTGTGTCATTTACCTCTTCCTGAGTTGGCTTATACTTGGGATTACCAAGCCCGATAGACTTTTGTTCACCAGTAATAATTTCAGGAATATCGCTTTCACCAACTTTAGGAGCACTTGTTCCATCACTTAAATCTTGCCTCCCTTCACCTGCAACCTGATTGACGTCCAGTAAAATACTCTTATTAGCTTGTTCCATTTGATGCTCCTCAGTTCAATTGTTTATACAAAATCTTCGATGTAGAGTGGAAATCACTCTACATAGGTATCAATAATAAGGATTATCAATAGGTTGTATTCCCTCTAACTAATGTATTTTTTTCTGATCAGAAGTAATGAAAAAAAAGTTGGAGTACATTTAAAAAAAACCAAAAAAACCAAAAAAACACCATATTTCATAAGGTTAAGTATGAGTAATTCTAGTGCTGATATCAGATAAAAAAAACTAATACACTAGAGCTTAATGGATTCGGCTAAAAATTAGATGGAATTGAGATGGAGCGCAGACTATATTGGATGGACACCTTGCTTTAACCATTATTTTTTTTAATTTGAGATGTAATAAAACACAAAATCGAATAAAAATAACCTTCAAAATCAAATGGATAAATAGATGGAAGATATTTATAAAACTCAGGGCCTTATTGGAACGGAAAACAATCCCATCTTATTGGAAAAACGCTTGTCCGACCGCAGACTACTTAAGGAACACATGCCGTCTGTCGAATCAGCTGATTTAGCTAGGTACGCCAAAGCAAGCATAAAAAATGCTCAACATGTTATGAACTTGATATCAACACCGACATTGGATATTGATGAGCTAAAAGTGGCCTTGTTCCTGTTCGAACACTGGGTAAACCAAGAGAATTGGATTGATCAACAAGTTTTCTCCATAAAAAATCAATTTAAGACCGACAATTTCGGAAGTAATGGTGGAATATATTTTAGCCAATCAAGCTCTGGCCTGCATCCACAACAATTTAAAAAACCCAAATACAATCTCTTACAACTACTCAACAAACAAAATATAAGCCTCAAAAAAAACTGTGATTTATTGAAAATCCTAACTAAGTTACATGACTTCGCTTTGTTAACGTTAACTCAAGTAAATATTAATTTTTGCCTTAATAAAAGCCTGCCCGCCCCAAATAGCATCACAACTGAATACGTTCATATAGTTTTAAATATTGGAGTTGTTAACTCTAAATTAAACTTAAAATGGGGAAAACCCAAAAGAACTACAGTGAAACATAAAGAAGAACAGAGCCCCTCACCTAAATTAGGAGAAAAAAGTGAAGTATCCAAACTAATGAAACAGTTAAAAAATACAAATAAGAAATAGTTTATGCTTCCTAACCGTGTCAAAAACAGCCACTGAAATCCAGTCCGAAAAGTGATATTATGAACGTGTTTCTAGTATCACTTTTCTCTTATCATTCAACCCTCTAAACACAAATCAAACTATTTACCCTACTGGAGTTCTCTATGACTACAGCGACCCCCTATGCGTTGTATTTGAGCCGCCTGTCTGTTAACAGTCAACGCTCTATCAGCTCACAGATGCGCAGCATTGCACGGCTAATGCAGTGGCAAGATTCTATGCTCGACGACAAGCTATGCCAGATTGACTATCAACAAGCCTTACAAATACGTGCTGTCATGACACATGCTAAGTGGTCTCCACGTTCTATTAACCGCGCCATGATATCGATTAAGAATATCGTTAAAGTTGCTGCATTAATGGATAAAGCGGAGTTATCACAAGTCGCCAACTTACAGACCATTAACCAAGTTAAACACGGGGAACATTTAGGTACGCCGTTAAGTACAGAACAAGTGACGGCGGTATTCACGTATTTCAAGTCTCAAAGAAGCACGTTAGCTATGCGTAACCTTGCCATTTTCAGCTTGTTTCTGGGTACGGGATTACGTCGCAGTGAGCTGTCAGCGCTGATGTTACATGACTACGATAACGTAACTCATTCACTGGTAGTCGCAGCTGGGAAAGGCAATAAAAGCCGCACCTTGTTTTTGCCTGTGTGGGTAGAGGAAAATCTGCAGGCATGGGTCAAAGTGCGTAGCCGTCAACATGGTTATCTACTGTGTAAATCAACACTCACTGGTAAGTTAACGCTTGGCGTACCAACAAGCCCAACCTCACTCTATCGCTTAGTGAAAGACACCTTGTATGAACTAGGGGTAGATAACGTGTCGCCCCATGATTTACGCCGAACCTTTATTACTCGTTTACTTGAGCAAAATGTGGATATCAATACCGTGCGTCAAATGGCAGGTCATGCCGATATCAGCACAACAACCATTTATGACAAACGCGACAATGCCTTTATGAAACAGGCCGCATCCGTGTTGGATTACACACCACCACTCAAGCAGACCAAACGGGGACGCTGACGCCAATGATAAAGCCCAAGTTAAACGTTAAGCGTGCCAATCATTGTTACTATCTATCTACTCAGGTTGCCGAAACCTTACTGACAACAGCAATGCGCTATGGCTTTGAATATGTTCCCTCGCAAGTTGTAGCGGCCTTGGTGGGTATCAAGCTTCAGCACGGCATTAATTACGATATAGAAAGTACCCTAGAAGAGTTCCCAGTAAAGGATACACACCCTACCATCACCCAGACAGTGCACCATAACGCCGAGTTTATCTGCGATTTGTTTAAGCTAGATTTAAAGATGAAATCGGTGATAACACTCATTATCTTAATGAATGCCAACCTTGGTCTAAATGAGCTTCTTAGTCTGTTATCTGACCATGATTCAGACATTCTGATCCATACGCTTGAGCAAGAGACTGAGCTGGACCGTTACGCCATTGAACAACAACTTCAGCCTTTAGTTGAGAATAACCTTATTGAAGATGGGTTATTACATTTACCTTACCGTTTGACACTACCAACTCCATACAAAAGAATATTGGTCACTCAGAAATTGACTAGCCGTGAGGCATTTATTGAGCCCATTATAAAACGCAGTCCAGCAGCAAAGTTCACCCTTAAGCAGTTTGAACATGTTAATGCCGACTTAGTGTGTCGGTACCTCAAAGCTGCAACCAAGCAGAGCCTAACAGGGGTTAACATTTTACTTTATGGTCCAGCAGGTACGGGTAAGACCGAGCTTTCACGTACCTTGGCAAAGTCACTAAAGCGTAGCCTACTAGAAGTACAAAGTGTGCAGTTTGAAGATGGCAATATAACGAATGAGTTCTTGAGTAAACAGCCTACTAGCCAGCGGATTAGTTACCTTAACCTGATGCAAAGTTTGTTGAATGGTACAGATGGAAGCCTCTTACTGGTTGATGAGTGTGAAAGCGTGTTTAAGCATGCCGACGAGCATTACTCCAAAGAGGGGTTAATGCGTTTACTTGAAACAAACCCCGTACCGACCATTTGGATAACCAATCATATATCGATATTGGAGCCCAGTTATATCAGGCGATTTAAGTTGGTGATGGACATCCCCGTCCCTGATGAATCCTTTGCTTATTCGATGAGTAAAGCCATGCTCAAGCAACTTAAGGTATCTGATGCCTTTCGCTTAGAGCTGGCTTATAAAACAAAAGCCGCGCCAGCCTTTATTGCTAATGCGGCTCATGTTGCCAATGCGTTGGCCTTAACAGGTGAACACGCTGAAACTGTGGTATTGGAAGTCGTGGATGCCATGCTTGAAGCTTGTGGTGAAGAGCAACCACTACCGCAATACGAGGGGCAGCTGGATTTTGACCCAAGTTGCTTAAACCTTACCACCACAAATGGGCAAGATGCTGAAACCATCATTAGTGATATCGATGACGCGATTGAAAATGGTCTGCCGTTAAGGGTGTTATTAAGTGGTCCAGCAGGTACAGGGAAAACAGGCTGGGTTCATCATTTAGCTGAAACGCATGGATTGGACATCATGCACATCAAGTGCTCTGACGTTCTGAGTAAGTACGTTGGTGAGAGTGAACAGAACATTGCAGCGCTATTTAAAGAAGCACATAGAGAAAACAAGCTAATGCTATTTGATGAAGTCGATAGCTTACTGAGCAAGCGTGAGAGCGCTCAAGCACAGTATGAAGTACAACTTATCAATGAGCTGTTATCTCAACTTGAATGCAACAGCGTTCCTGTGTTTGCAGCAACTAACGCACTCGCATCAATCGACAGTGCTGTGATGCGACGCTTTGACTTCAAGTTAGTGTGTGACTACCTCACCGAAGCACAGAGACATACGATGTACCGACAGGTACTTGGTATTACTAAGTTGACTCATTCAGAGAAAGACCAACTTCACACGCTAAACCAGTTAACCCCAGGTGACTTCGCTATCTTAGCAAGGCGCATGCTATTTCAACCCAACCACAACCATAGAACGACGGCCATTACGTTACTGGCTGAAGAAAACAACCGTAAACAAGCAAAAGGCCACATCGGCTTTATTCGCTAACCCCCACCTATAAAGGAACATCCTATGACCACATTATTGAGTTCGCTCAAGGTAATCGCTCGCCCTGAAATTGTGACCAAGCCACCCGTTGTGAGTAAACGCATACGCTTATTAGAAAAGCTTAAGCAGCAATTAGAAATGGCCGAATGCTTCGTTGAAGGTAAAGAGTTTGAAGCCTACCGTGAAAAGAGCATCAAAGACCCTGAAACAGGTGAACGTAAGCAAATACGCCGCCGTTATAACGTGCGTCCTTGGTTCTATGACAGTGAGGAACATTACTATCTTGAAGTCCGTATTAGCGGTAAGCCAATAGAGTTGGTTAAGGATAAACCCGCCATTGATGTAGGTGATAAAGCCAAACTACCAGACACCATTAAAGTCATTATCGATGCGGTAGAAAAAGGCGAGCTAGATACATTCTTACTTGCACCACCTCCTAAGTTCCCAAGTAAGAAAGATAGCGGGAATAAGCCACCAAAGGCTGAACCAAGCAAAGCGAAGTAACCCCGATTGAGGATTACCCTTATTTGTAAGGGTGAGAATGGCCTGAATAACCGAAGCTAACCCTGAATATAAACGGTAGACACTGTGACTATCGGCTTAAACCGCTTTACCTATTCACGCCAAACTCAACCCTTGCTGTTCTAAACTCTGTGAGATAACAAAATGAATATCATCAATAAGGAACTGGCTTTGCCTGTTTCCGATAGCTTACTGCTGCCGTTAACCGAGCTAATTAGTAACACTACACATCAGGCCTTAACCATTAACTTTAGAGATCCAAACTACAGCTCAGAACATGGTGGGTTTCGTCCAGTTGAAATCAGGCTAGAAAAGATGGCTGAACATTGGAACCTGTGTTACATCACCGAGTTCTGTTTTGTCGGTCACGGTGGCTATGCCGAACTCGTAAAGGCGTTGGACTTTGATTTTAACTTTGGCGTGTTTCAAAGCATTAATGGTGAAATATTACTGGATGCCGCAATGGAGTTTTACCCTATATGGGAACAAAACTTTGTGTGCTATTGGCAGGATTTAGAAATGTTTGAAGTCAGTATCTCAACCGATTAACGAAGCGATCCTGCAGTGAAAGTAAACATGTCAATTTATCTACTAAAGGATGCAAAAGCTTGTTGACGCATTAAAGTAACAATCTTGTATTTTTACCATTGATTTATAAGCATAAAAAAAGCCCCGTTCGATTAAGAACAGGGCTTTAAATAATGGTACCTGAGGTCGGACTCGAACCGACACGCCGCGAAGCAGGGGATTTTGAATCCCCCATGTATACCAATTTCATCACTCAGGCAAAGGCTTTGAAGCTATATTTAGCTTTGCAAAGTTATCTAAAAAAGACCAAATATCTTTGCAAAACCAAACCAATTTCATCGTACCTACTTTATGTGTTTTTAACCCTGTTGGTAACTAATGTTATTGAACAGGCACATAATTATCAATCTAAAAAACTTTGCAAATCTTTGCAAGGGTTTTGAACGTTAATAAATATCTATTAACTAAGTCAATCAACAACTTACTGAGTTATGTTGAGTACACGCTGCGAATTTTGAATCCCCCATGTATACCAATTTCATCACTCAGGCAAAGATTTTAAGCTATTTTAGCTTTGCAAAGTAATCTGATTAGTCCAAATATCTTTGCAAAACAATTTTAGTGAATTGACTCTTTATGACCAACACTCAAGTATTATACTTACTCAAATATCGATACTCAATGCGATTATATTTATCTGAGTATAGCCATGTCTTTAGGCTGCTACTGAGTTACTGTGCAACTCAAACCACGTATCAACAAAGTTTGTCACAATTAAGTGTTGGCGATTATACCTTTGCATTTAATAATCGCAAGCCCTTTACCTATTCTTTTCTATAAAAAACACTCAACTGCTCAAAAGTCATTCATAGTCCTAACTGAGATGAAATAGAGGTGTTTTGTGAGTTAAGAAGCAATTTTACAAAAAAATAACATCACGACGACTAAAAATTGATCAAGATCAGTATTGCGGTGTAATTTTGACTTTATGATGATCATGATTTCATATTCCGAGGATAAATATCATGGCATTTTGGTTAGATTTAATGTTTGGTAACGCTATAGGATTTCTTTCTATGATGGTGATCTTCTGTACCTTCGGAATAATGTCTTATCTAATGTGGATGTTTGTTGTGAAGTCTGCACCGACTAAGTGAGTAGCTTACTAGGCTAAGTTTTTTACTGCTTATTATTCATAATCATTATGGATACTTCCTTGCGAATGATAAATTGGCGACAAAACACATGAAGTGTTTTTATGCCAGATTGGGGGCTTTATAGGCCCCCATTTTTTTATCCACTCAGACCGACTTCTAACCGCAACTAACCACAACTAACCACGATATTAGGCTGCATGCTTGCGCGATTGAACCAAGCCATTAATAAAATGTGGTCGCGTTTTGATCAGATAATTCATTTCATCTGCACTCGGCTCACCAGCAGGTAAACGTAATACATCACGATTTAAATAATTACGTGCTTGCATAGAAATTTTGTATTCCGCCGTTGGGCCTTGTATAGCATAGTGACGTTCATTGCCTAGCATTTCGAGTATGCTAGTGTTAACTAAATTTTTAACCGCCAACTCATTTTGCGGCAAGGTTAAAATAGTCTGCCCTTGTAAAAAAAATTCACGTAGCAAGGCTCTTTCTGCAGGATCAAGTAGTTTTACTTTTACTTCAATAGTCTCTACTGTACGTTTTTGACGTAAATATACGATGGACTCATCGACAACAAAGGCAAAAATTTGGCTTAAAAAATAGGCCACACCAATAATTAAGCCTAAGCCAATAAACTGACCATATTCGCTAACGAGTTTGTCTAACGATAAACTCGCCAATAAATATTTAGGCGCAAACAGTAAGCTGGTGCAGGTTACGATAATCCAAGACATTACACTTACGAACAAACGTTTACTGTTCAACATCTTAATTGTTCCTGTTTTCATTTTCATCAGTGATCACCCGCAGTGTCATATTTTTGAACTTATAGAGTTAAAGCAAAATATATGCCATAAATTAGTAGGTAGCCTGGTATTTATGTATGTTTTCCACACTAGATTTGGCCTATCCGACTACGCTTTGAGTAAAAGTATCCCATTGAAATTAACACCATCGAAATTCACTGTAAAATCAGTATTTTGGCAGGTAAATCATCTCCATGATTTTTCATATTGAAGAAAATAGACTGATCGTTATACGATAATGAAGACAAAGCTCTATGACGCGAAAATTAACGCTTTCTATCGTATATTGAGTTGTTTTATGACTATGGTGACAACGGCTTATTAGCTCGGGAGTGATGAGTAAAGTGACCTAGGCGGAATGGACCGGGAGTTTTGGATATAGAAGTAGTACATATAGACCTGCTAGTAGTCGGTATATATGTCATTGATGAACGTTTTTATCAACACCCAACGCCATAGATTAAGCCAATAAGCACACATAACCTACATGTCTATCCGTGATGATAGTAATCAAGAATGGCACTTTGATGAATATAAGAAAACGGCCATCATCGAGAGGCCATTGCCCTCAATTTATACCAATAATGAAAATATTCCTGTTGCAACGCTCATCGAACAAGCCGATCTCAATGTCATTTACGATCATTTGGAGAATAAAGCACGCAAACACTCTTTTTACTCTTCGTTATTCTACTCTTCGTCATTCAATACCTGCCATTACTGACGCCCTAATTTGGCCTAAACGATAGTGATATTTCTACCACTATATGTCGAAGTAACCATAAATGTTGATCAGGGGTTACCGTTATACCCGTTTGCTCACCCAAGCGATCAGTAACCTTATATCAATGTGTATTCTCGTGCTGTTAAACATGCTGCGCACGCGAAAACTCACATTAATGTGGTGACTGAACCCGATAGTATTCATCTGAAAATTTAAACGTAATAGCGCCGTCATTGCCAATGATATCGCCAAAGATATTTTTGAACACATCTTCACTGCCGCTTGGCGGACTAATGTTGGTGGTTAGCGACCTACTGATATTGGTAGAAACTGAAATAGAAGCCTTAAAGGTTTAATAAGCATATTAAGCGGACTTAGCGGCTAATTTAGTCAGCACACGACTAACAGCAACAAAGGCAAACGTTCCCGTTACCATGGTTATGGCGCCAAAACCAGAAGCGCAGTCCATTCGCATACTGCCTTCGGCATTTGCCTTAGTATTGCAAACCGTACCATCAGCTTGGGGATAGACTAAATGTTGGCTCGAAAATACCGCATCAACAGCAAAACGACGTTGGAGGTTTTTAGTAAAATTATAATCTCGGCGTAACAAATTACGCACTTTGGCCAATAAAGGGTCTTGTACTGTCTTAGCGAGATCGGTCACTTGTATGAGCGTCGGATCCGTTTGTCCACCCGCCCCACCGATGGTCACTAAAGGTATTTTATTGCGCTTACACCAAGCAATTAAACCTGCTTTGGGTTTGACGGCATCAATACAGTCAACCACATAATCAATATTGCCCTCTTGTGAGGCGGGCTTAAAATACTCAGCGAGATTTTCTAAACTAATAAAGTCTTCTACTTCATTAACCACACACTCTGGGTTAATTTCACGAATGCGCTTTGCCATAACCTCAACCTTTGACTGGCCAATAGTCGAGGTTAATGCGTGTATTTGACGGTTGGTATTAGTGACACAAATATCATCTAAATCAATGAGGGTGATCTGTCCTATACCACTTCTTGCTAACGCTTCTGCGACCCAGGTTCCGACACCACCGATACCCACAACGACTACATGAGCTTTCGAAAAAGTCGTCAGTGCTGCTTGGCCATATAAACGGCCGACACCCGCAAAACGATGAGTATAAGATTCTGACAACATGAGTTACGCCCTAATTAACAACTATTTTTCGCGGCCAATTTTATACGATTTATCCTCAAAGCTAAATGCTTGTCACGATTAGCTCAATATTAATCTTGTTATTGTCAGTTTGGGCTCCATGAAGAACACCAAATAGTCACATTTTTGAATAATCGATATTGATGATAAAAAATGATTAACTAAAATCTCCAAGTAAAAATCATTTATCAAAAAAAGTTTTAAACCCGTTCAATTAATGATCCGATTAAAATCAATATGTAAAATTTATGATTAAATATTCATAATATGTAAATTAATACGCCAAAAAATTACACTCTCGCAACCTTTGCGGTTGAGCGACAGCCTGTTTATAACCCAATAGAAAATCTCTTAAAGATCTAGATTAAAACAATTCAGTGACTTACATATACCAATGCCCGTGGTGGTCACAGATTTACATACCTATTTTCATCTGGTGCCAGTTTTTTGATCCAGGCCACACTTTGAAAGGAGTAAATCTGAAAAAATGTGCCCCAGATTGTTACAGAGTATAATCTGCAACAAACTTCACTAACTAAAACCATGAAAAATGGATATAGAACATAACGTTCTAGGGAGCATGAATGATGAAAAAGACTTTAATCTCTGCATCGGTAGCATCTGTACTTACATTAGTTTCTTTCGCTACACTTGCTGAAGGCCCAAGTTTCTATGGTCGTTTAGATTTGGCTGTGAGCAACTCTGATCAAGGCGCGACAACTCAAAACACTAAAGAAGGCACTGTATTAGAAAGCAACTTTTCTAACTTAGGTGTTAAAGGTAGTGAGCGCATCAATAACGATATTGAATTGTTATACAAAATGGAATTCCAAGTTGAAAACACTACTCAAACTAAAGACAAGAGTGGTGATAATGTTGTATTTAAAGCGCGTAATACCTATTTAGGTCTTAAAACTAATGCTGGTACAGTGTTAGTCGGCCGTAACGACACCGTATTCAAACAGATTGAAGGTGGTTTCGATGCATTTGGTAACACAAATGCCGATATTGATCGCATGATTGACGATCAAGATCGTGTCGCCGATGCTATTTGGTATTATTCTCCAATGATCGGTGGTTTAGTCACATTAAATGCAACCTATTTAATGGAAGACAACTACACCGATGACGCCGGTAAAGATTCTTATGATGACCAGTATGCATTGAGTGCTACTGTTGGTGATAAGAAATTCAAAGCACACCATTTCTACTTAGCTGCTGGGTATAACACGATTAACGGAACTGATTCTTACCGTGGTGTGGCCCAAGTTAAATTAGGCGACTTTAAAGTTGGTGGTTTATTTCAAAATACAGAAAGCCAAACAAATGACCAAGAAGGTGATTCATTCTTAGTTAATGTCTCTTACAACCTAAACGGCGTAAATCTAAAAGCTGAATACGGTCAAGACGATGCAGGTTATGGTAAATACTTCAAAAACAGCGTTTCTAATGCTGGATCGGTTACTGGCACTGACATTAATGTAACCCAAATAACTGTGGGTGCAGATTATCGTGTATCTAAGTCAACTTTGCTTTATGGTCACTATGCAATGTATGAAGGCGATCATAAAGTTGCCTTAGCAAAAATTGATTTAGAAGATGACAACATCTTTACTGTTGGCGTACGTTACGACTTCTAATCATTCTGGTACTAGCTTCGGCTTAACACCTAAATGAGTTAAAAAATGCCAGTCTGTGAAGACTGGCATTTTTGTGTATGCAATATTGGTGTTTGCAATACCGTTTTGGCAATCTCAACTGATTGTCGATGTTAAACGGGGATAATAAACTGCGCAGTAAAAGAGTCCGGTTAAGCGATCACTTGATTAAACACTTCAACATGATGTGACTCAACCAGTTCTGGCATTACATGGTGAAAATAATGTTGAATAGCCTCTTTGGCGCAATGTTGATCAAATGCTGCACGATCAACAAACTTTTCAACAAAGGCGACTTTATTGTCGTCATCAATACTGACATTCAGTTCATAACGAATACAGCCTACCTCACGTCGAGTATCAGGCACTAAACTCGCCAATGCCGCCACTAAGGCGTCACGTTTGCCCGCTTTAGCCACAAATTGGGCCACACAAACAATTTGCTGGGTGTTAATTGCGTAATCTGACATTATTTTTCCTTACATTAATAAATTAATAACATATCAAGATGCTCAATGCCGTCTTCAAGGTACACATCTGAATTCACAACAAAACCATGTTGTTGATAAAAATGACGTAAATAATCTTGCGCCCCAATCTGGATATTGTCATTGGGCCAATGTTGTTTTGCAATGGCAATAGCAGCTTGCATTAATTGATTAGCGGCGCCATGGCCTCGTGCCGATTTAGCGACAGCAACACGGCCGATACTGGCCTGAGGATAACTGATGCTAGGCGCTAACACGCGGCTATAAGCCACTATATTGCCGAGTTCATCTTGCCCCAGTAAGTGCCTTGTTTGCGGATGTTTATCTTTACCGTCTAACTCAGGATAAGGGCAATTTTGTTCCACCACAAACACATCGACTCGTAATTGTAATAAGCCGTAAAGCTGTTCAAGCGTCAATTCAGAAAAACCAAGGTCTAACCATTCTAATGTCATCACAAACCTTATTTATCTCTGCTCTACTCTCGTCATACTCGCACGCCATATTAGCATGATTAAAGCACCTCGCTGGGCTCATCTGACTGGCTTTTTTCTGGTGGTTTACGGATAAATAGTACGGCTAATACGGCGATAAAAAGAAAACATGCCATAATAAAAAACACATCATTATAGGCTTGAATATACGCTTGTTGTGACATGTTTTTAGCAAGCAAAGCATAAGCCTGTGAATTAGCGCTCACCACATCAGACCCCGCCGTTTGCAGTATCGAACTGGTATGGGCTATATAGTTATAGGCTTGCGCGCTGACGGCAGGTAACGTCTCTTTAATATGCGCTAAATGAACCCTTGCGAGGTTATCGGTTAAGGTTGCTACCAACGCAATACCAAACGCCCCGCCTAAGTTACGCATCACATTGAGCACCGTCGATGCCGAGGCATTTTCATGTGCTTGAAGATGCATTGTCGCCAAAATACTAATAGGTACCAAAATAAACGGTTGGCCTATAGCTCGCACTATTTGCGAGGCAATCATCTGATCGCCAGCATAATCAATAGTCATATGGCTATTCATATAATAACTGGTCGCAAATAAAGCAAACCCAAACGCCGCTAAATAACGCGGATCAAATTTTTGCATTCATTTTGGCACTAATGGCAGCACCAACAGCTGTGGGAAGCCCATCCACATAATCACTTCACCTATTTCTAACGGGGTGTAATCATGAATTTGTGATAGATACAGGGGGATCATGTAAATCGCCCCAAATAGCGCCATACCCAGTAGAAAGTACGCCACAGTCGATAAGGCAAAGTCTCGCTGAGCAAGAAGACGAATATTAACTAATGGTTGCGCTTTACGCAGCTGGATCCAAATAAATAAACTGATATTAACCGCTGCAATAATAGCGAGATTACGAATAAGATCAGATCCAAACCAGTCTTTACGATTGCCTTCTTCTAAAACAACTTCTAGGCAGCCCATACCCAATGCCATGGTCACAATGCCAGCATAATCTGCGTTTTTTAACTTATCCCAAATAATCGGTTTTCGCTCTAAACCATAAGCTAACATCGCCATCACTAATAAACCTGGCGGGACATTGATATAGAATAAATAATGCCAGCTAAATTGTTCAGTTAACCAACCACCCAACGTCGGCCCGATGGAGGGCGCAAATGTGGCTGTCACCCCAAATAGCGCCATGCCTATAGCACGCTTATTATCGGGTAAATACTCAAGAATGAGTCGAAATGCTAACGGAATTAATGCCCCGCCAAAAAAGCCCTGTAAAGCGCGAAAAGCAATCATAGCTTCGAGGTTCCAAGAGAAGGAACATAATATAGAAGCGACAATAAACGCAGCGGTAGTCCACAGTAAATAGCGACGAGTCGATAACCCAGTGCTCAGCCAACCCGACAGCGGAATGGCGATCATCTCCGCCACTAAATAAGCGGTAGCAATCCAGCTACCTTCCTCTAAAGTGGCCCCTAAACTGCCTTGAATTTCTTTCATCGACGCATTGGTGATTTGAATATCCAAAATCGCCATAAATGCGCCAATTAATCCACCAGCAACGGCCACCCAAGATCGCAAACTACCACGCTGATAACCTATCGGTTTGTTATCCACTGTACTCACAGGACTGACTTCAGAAGTATTGACCTCAAAAGCTGATTGGCTCATATCAATGCCCTGCAGTCGCAGATATAGCTTGGCCAACCAGCGCCTTAGCAAGTGCATGTGATTGTGCTGCAGACTCTGTATCGACTTCAACCACCGCACTCAAACCAGGTAGAATACGCCCTATAGCGAATGACGGTTGATCATGCTCAAGACGAATGCGCACCGAAATACGCTGGACAATCTTAGTAAAATTACCGGTAGCATTTTCAGTGGGTAACAAGCTAAATTTAGAACCCGATGCGGGTGCCAAACTGTCGATGAATCCGCTGAACTCATCATCAGGATAGGCATCTAAACTTACCTTAACGGTTTGTCCTGCTTGCATGTGCTCAATTTGAGTTTCTTTAAAGTTAGCCGTTATCCATACTTGGGTATCTGGCACTAAGCTAAACAATGCTTGACCAGGCTGAACATACTGACCGACCATTGCACCGCGCTTACCTATAATCCCTGAAAATGGCGCAGTAACGCGCGTATCGACCAGTTGAATATTAGCTAACTCGACACTGGCCATAGCCTGTTCTACATCCGCTTGCACTTGCAATAACTGAGCATTCAACACCGATAACTCACGTTGTTTAGCGACTAACGCAGCTTGCGCTTCATCAACATGCGCCGATGCAGAGTCGAAACCCGCCTGCAGTTGGTCAACATCATTTTGTGAACTGTAATTACTGACTTTTAATTTCTGTGAACGTTGTAATTGTTGCTGGGCAATTAATTGCTCAGATTGTGAGGCCACTACAGCAGCCTTAGCTTGATTAATTAACGCTTGCTGCAAGTCAACTTTCGCCGCTAAGGTTTGTAGGTTAGCTTGCGAGCTGGCTAACACCGCCTTACCTTGGGCTAGCTTGGCCACAAATTGGCTGTCTTCAAGTTGAGCCAGTAGCTCACCTTTGCTGACATGTTGATTGTCAACCACCGCAGACTGGACAATATAACCTGGCACTTTGACACTAATATTAGAAATATCCGCCTCAACATAGGCATTATCCGTTGACTCGATAAATCGAACTTGTAACCACCAATAAACACCTGCGACAACTAACACAGCGATAATACTTGGCACTAACACTAACCGCTTATTGATAGACATGTTTGACTCCTAATTTATTCTGCTCTAGTTTACTACTGTTTCCTTTAGTTTATTAGATAGTAAAAATTCAACCCACTGTTTCACAGGTGTAACAATATGGACCTCAATCGCGTTCAAATTTTCTCCCAAGTAGTAGAACAAGGCAGTTTTACCGGTGCAGCCAAAGCCCTGGGAATAACCAAAGCCACTGTGAGTCGCAAGGTTGCTGAACTTGAAGTTGATGCCGGGGTGCAACTACTGTTTCGCACCACAAGATCATTAAAACTGACTGAAGCAGGTTCGAGTTATTACCATCGCATCAGTAAAATTCTGCAAGATTTACAAAATGCCGAAGATCTCCTCAGCGCCAGCCAGCAAGAGATTAAAGGCAACTTAAAAGTGATTTGCCCTATCGAGCTCGGTCAATTATATCTAGGTCGTATTCTTGCGCAGTTTCTGGCGACTTATCCTAGTATCACCATTGATGCAGAACTCACTAATCGGAAAGTGGATGTGATAGAAGAAGGCGTCGATTTTCTCTTTCAAATTACCGAACAGCACGACCCTAAGCTGCAAAGTTACGCACTCGTCACCGCCAGTAGACTCTTAATGGCAAGCCCAAATTATCTCAAGCGTCATGGCACACCACAACAACCGCAAGATTTAATGAACCACACCGCGATTAAATTACAGTCTGCCCACATTGATGGTAGTTGGCGGATTTTTGATGGTAACCAATGGGTCTAACTCGATCCTCCAGCACAGCTAAAGGTTAATAATGTCACCTTTGCCCGCGAAGCGGCAATTGAAGGCTTAGGGATCACTGCAGTGCCGGTTTTTATTGCGCAAGAAGCCATCGATAGTCAACAACTGATCCCGATATTAGAAGATTTCCCGATGATGCAAACCAAGGTCACACTCAGCTTCCCACAGCGTGTTTATCTGCCGCGTAAATACCGCGTTTTCGTTGAATTTTTATATGCGGCCTTATTTGAACGCTGGGGTGAGGGTGTACTTGAAATTCCCGATTTTGTCCTGCAAAACAATCATAATTAAAGATGGCATTTTTAGCACAAAATAATCTATAGGATATATAGCTATTTTTAACTGGCTAGGTGCTAATATCAACTTACTAGGTGATTAATTTCGATTATAGAGGTAAGTTCTTTCACACAATTATTTGCAATATCAATGTTAAGTTTGGTTCAGTAAATTGTTAAAAGGCTAAGTGAGTATCTGGTGACTGATTAATAGGCACATTCGATACTGGCACAGAAATTACTATTTATTAGTCACGCATGATGCGTACTAGGAGTCATACCAATGAGCAAAGAACGTAATAATTCAAAAGAAGCGAAGAAAAAACCGGCATTGTCATTAAAAGAAAAACGCGCGGTTAAGCACGCTAAAAATGAACCTGAAAATTTTGCCAGTAAAATCAAATAACCTGTAACTGGTTTTACGTGTAAATAGCGGTTGTTACAGGCTATTTTGCGAGTCGCTTTTTTATAATCCCTATTTGCTTATAAAAAGCTTCATGTACAAATATTATCAGCAACATAAAAATACCGAACCAATGGCTCGGTATTTTTGTTAGTAGCTTATGTTAGTAGCTTATTTCACCGACATTAACACTTGTACTTCACTGCCACTTTAAACTGCCAAACAGATTTGTTGATGTCATAAGTATGGAAACTATAGGTCTCGATACTATCTTGCCCAAATGGAATAGAATAAATCCCTCCCCCCTTCGTAGCATGGTCGCATCGTAGTCATTAGCCACTACCTGAGCGCTGTTAAATCGTCGAGATTCAATTCCCCCCACATTGTTAGGTTAAGGTTCGCTCACTAAAAAAGCCAGTGACGTTATCACTGGCTTTCTGATTTTGGTTAACTCATGTTGGCAAACCGATTGAGATTAACTGATTATGAACAACAGCTTTTCTCTTTATTGCCTTTAGGGATCTTATCCCACAACACTTTTGCCATTAACACCGCAAGTACAATCCCAGCCACAGCGACAACACCTTCTGGTAATAAAGCGTGTTCTTCACCAATTTGCGGCATAACTTCAAAGCCAAAGGTGGCAACAAGATAATTAACGAGTACTCCAAATACCAAAGAGACGCCAATCACCCCGCCTAAATAGCCAAATAATGCCCGTTTACCTAACTCCTTGGTTACCACACCTAAGGTCGCAATATTAGTTGCCGGCCCTGCCATCATAAACACCAATACGGCACCTGGAGACACCCCTGCTAATAGTAGACCAGCAGCAATAGGTGTTGAGGCGGTGGCGCAGATATACATTGGGATCGACACTAATACCATCACTAGCATGGCTAAAATACCATCGCCCCATTTAACTAAAAAGTCAGCAGGCACGTAAGTCTGTACTAGCGCCGCAAAAAATAATCCCACCAGTAACCACAAGGTAGTGTCTCTGACTAAATCGGTGGCCGCATAATGCAGCCCAGACAAGACTCGACTGAACACGCTATTTTGCTTCAACTGCGTTGCTATGTCTTGAGTCGATGCGCAGCAGCTGGCTTCATCGGCGCTTTCGCTAGGTGGTTGGCTTGCTGTTGATGCGCAACAACTGCTTGCTGGTGCAGTGTCAACTTGTGACACGGTTTTACTACTGCAACAGCTTGATTTAATAGTTTCAACACTCGGTTCAGCTTTTTGTTTAGTGCTGCAACACGTTCCAGCAGGTTTAGGTTCTGCGGCCTGGTCAGCGGCTTTACTACCGCAACAACTACTTTGCTTTGCTCCTGTCACATTGCCAGCAAGTGGACGAGCTGGCGCCATTGGAGTCAAGAGCGACTTTGGCATAACTGCTTCGGATTTAATCGCAGTCATTTTTACACTGGCATTTTGCATTGTGCTAGTGGTTGTTTTAGATGGTGATGTTGATTCAGATGTAGTTGGTGATTTAGATCCACAGCATGACGAAACAGGCTTGGCACTAGCAGGTGAATCATTGGATGCTGTTCCGTTAGATGAAGCTGACGCGGCAATACCATCATCGTCATCACGACCCACTAATAAACCGGCCACAATTGCACTGGTAATGGCTGCAATAGGTCGCACAATGGCCATAAAAGGCCCAAGTAGCACATAAGATACGGTTATCGAATCAACCCCGGTTTCTGGGGTTGACACTAAAAAAGAGGTGGTCGCGGCTTTTGAAGCGCCAGAACGACGCAAACCCACCGCTGCGGGAATGACGCCACACGAACACAAAGGTAAAGGCGCACCTAATAATGCTGCTTTTACAACGGTTTTAATCCCGTGTCCACCAAGTTGCTTTTGCATCCATGCCATTGGCACAAATACCTTTAACAACCCAGCAAGCACCAAACCAAGTAACAACCAAGGCGCTGATTCTAAAAATAAGTGGATAAAATTGGTCAATAACATTGTTAATCCTTACGACCTGATTGGGCAAAGTGATGATGTTCTTTTTCAGCAATAATGTCTTTATCAGAGGACTCTAACGCTTCGAGTATTGAGCAATGTTCGGCACTATCATGGCCACCACAGCAAGTATTTGATAAACTTTTTAGTGAGGTTGCAAAATGCTGTAACTCGGCTAATTTGGCTTCCACTTGCTCAAGCTTGGTATCCACTAAGCCTTTAACATCAGCACAAGCGCGGTTGGTTTTATCGACTTCGATAGACAATAATTCTGCAATGTCATTGAGCGAAAAACCGACGGCTTTGGCTCGTAAAATAAATTTAAGTTGCTCGGAATCGCTATGGTTATACAATCGATATCCAGCATCAGACCGGCTTGATGGCGACAGCAAACCGTGCTTTTCGTAAAACCGTAATGTGTCAGCCTTAATGTCATACAAGGCAGAAAGTTCGCCTATTCGATACATAATATGTTCAGCCATTGATTGCATAATTAACGTAAGTATAAACCTTAGAGTTTAATCCAAGGTCAAGGGTTTTTGAATGATTATTCTTACGTATCTTTGTTCTTATTTCAATATTGTGAAATTACACAGAAAAAACACCTAATAGAAGCTCTTTACGATAAAATACGCCCGCCTGATCACGATACAGATAACCTAGAAGGTGTAACCACAATAAGAATTCACGGTGAGGGACTTTGGTAAAGCAGACTTTTTGATGATTCTATTTTACGAAAGATCCTTTAAATCAAACTAGTGGACCCTGTACCTAAATGAATAATGTCAGACCAATTCGTCGCGCGCTATTAAGCGTATCAGATAAAACTGGGATCCTTGAGTTTGCACAAGCGCTGCATGCACAAGGTGTTGAACTCCTGTCTACGGGTGGTACTGCAAAATTACTTGCGGCCAATAACATTCCGGTCATTGAAGTTTCTGACTACACAGGTCACCCAGAAATTATGGATGGTCGTGTTAAAACACTGCACCCAAAAATTCACGGCGGCATTTTAGCCCGTCGCGGCATTGACGAAATCGTCATGGAACAAAACGCTATTAAGCCTATTGATTTAGTTGTGGTTAACTTATACCCATTCGCAGAAACCGTTGATAAGCCAGGTTGCACCTTAGCGGACGCGGTCGAAAACATCGACATTGGCGGCCCAACAATGGTTCGCTCAACCGCTAAAAACCACAAAGACACCACCATAGTGGTCAATGCCAAAGATTACCCCCGTGTGATCACTGAAATGCAAGCTAACAATGGCAGCACAACATTAGCAACGCGTTTTGACTTAGCCATTGCCGCCTTTGAACACACCGCCGCTTATGACGGTATGATAGCCAATTACTTCGGCACTATGGTTCCCGCACACAGCACCGATGAATGCCATGATGATTCAACGTTTCCACGCACGTTTAATTCTCAGTTTGTTAAGAAGCAAGACTTACGTTACGGTGAAAATAGTCACCAGAAAGCAGCTTTTTATGTAAACACCAATATAGATGAAGCCTCTGTTGCTAGCGCAATTCAGTTACAAGGTAAGGCACTGTCTTACAATAATATTGCTGACACAGATTCTGCCCTTGAATGCGTAAAAGAGTTTGAAGGCCCTGCGTGCGTTATCGTTAAACATGCTAACCCTTGTGGTGTAGCATTAGGTGCTAACCTGTTAGAAGCCTATGATCGTGCATTTAAAACCGACCCAACCTCAGCGTTTGGTGGCATCATCGCCTTTAACCAAGAATTAGACGCAGACACAGCGCAAGCCATTGTTGACCGTCAGTTTGTTGAAGTGATCATCGCCCCTAAAGTGAGCCAAGCCGCGCGCGACATCATTGCCGCTAAAGCTAATGTGCGATTACTTGAATGTGGCCAGTGGAATACTAAGACCACCAGCTTAGACTACAAGCGCGTTAACGGTGGATTGTTAGTGCAAGACCGCGACCAAGGCATGGTGAACTTAGCCGACGTTAAAGTGGTGTCTAAGCGTCAACCGACTGCAAGCGAACTAAAAGACTTAATGTTCTGCTGGAAAGTGGCCAAGTTTGTTAAATCTAACGCCATTGTTTACGCCAAAGACGGTATGACCATAGGTGTGGGCGCAGGCCAAATGAGCCGCGTTTACTCAGCCAAAATAGCGGGTATTAAAGCCGCAGATGAAGGCCTAGTGGTTGAAAATTCAGTAATGGCATCTGATGCCTTCTTCCCCTTCCGTGATGGTATCGATGCAGCCGCGGCTGCAGGTATTAGCTGTATCATCCAACCAGGTGGCTCAATTCGTGATGAAGAAATCATCGCTGCTGCCGACGAGCATGGTATGGCGATGGTATTGACTGGCATGCGTCACTTCCGTCATTAATAAACTCTGATATCAAATATGGGTATCGCTTTTCTATCGTGCTTTTAGCTAAATGATGTTTGCCAAAGAGATGACAAGCGATACTGTTTACATTTTGTGTTAAACGAATTAGAGCATAGCCATTTTTTCTGGTTCAATGAAAGCACATGCAGCTTATCAGTATAGGTGAGCATGCTTGAAGCAGAAATTGACACAATAACGCAGCGATAAAAGGATTAAAAATGAGAGTACTTGTTATTGGCGGCGGCGGACGTGAACATGCGTTGGCGTGGAAAGCAGCCCAATCAGCACAAGTTGACACTGTATTTGTTGCTCCAGGTAATGCCGGCATAGCCTTAGAACCCAAATTAGAAAACCTTGCCATTGATGTTGAACAAATTGACGAATTGGTTGCATTTGCCAAAGACAATGCCATTGCGATTACGATTGTCGGCCCTGAAGTGCCATTAGCGTTAGGCGTAGTCGATGCCTTTAATGCGGCTGGTTTAGCTATTTTTGGTCCAACAAAAGGCGCGGCGCAGCTTGAATCTTCAAAAGCGTTCACTAAAGATTTTTTAGCTCGTCATCATATTCCAACGGCAGCGTATTCAAACTTCACTGATATTGCGCCAGCAAAAGCTTACGTTACTGAACTCACGACTAAAACCGGTTTTCCTATCGTCATTAAAGCCGACGGTTTAGCGGCTGGTAAAGGGGTGATCATCGCAGCTGACCAAACCCAAGCCAATGAAGCCATTGACGATATGCTTGCGGGCAATAAGTTTGGCGATGCCGGTTCACGCGTAGTGATTGAAGAGTTTTTAACCGGCGAAGAAGCCAGTTTTATCGTCATGGTAGACGGCAAAAACATTCTTGCTATGGCCACCAGCCAAGACCATAAAGCCCGCGATAATGCTGACCAAGGCCCGAATACTGGCGGAATGGGCGCATACTCTCCCGCGCCTGTCGTCACCCAAGCCGTTCACGATTGGACTATCGCCAATGTGATCCGCCCAACGGTAGATGGCATGGCAGCAGAAGGTAATGTTTACACCGGTTTCTTATACGCTGGGCTGATGATTTCGCCTGATGGTAGCGCTAAAGTACTTGAATATAACTGCCGTTTTGGTGACCCAGAAACCCAACCGATCATGATGCGTTTACAGTCTGATATTGTTGAGCTTTGCTTAGCCGCGACCCGTGGTGAATTAGACCAAGTCACCGCAGAGTTTGACCCTCGCGCTGCAGTCGGTGTCGTCATGGCAGCCGGTGGGTATCCTGACGCTTATAACAAAGGCGATGTGATTGACGGGTTAAGCCTTGGCGATACTCACGCTAAAGTATTCCATGCTGGTACTCGCATCAAAGATGGCCATGTTGTCACTAACGGTGGCCGCGTTTTATGTGCCACCGCATTAGGAAACACAGTGACAGAAGCGCAACAAGCGGCTTATGCGTTAGTCGATACCATCCATTGGGATGATGTGTACTTTCGCACCGATATTGCCTATCGCGCAATAGCACGTGAAAACGCATAAACTGATAAGCGCTCATCTGCAATACCCCAAATCAGCCCTGTGAACAACGCAGGGTTTTTTATTGATGTCCCATAAATGAGTCATTAATACAAAGTGGTTCATACTTTCAAATAAAGGCTTATTAATCTCAACAGGGATAAGAGAAGCTGCAATCGATTCCATTAACGCTAACGCGTAAATTGATTGAGTTTTGTCTGATACCAAATAACGTGCCATTATAATTATAGATGCTTCATTAGTATTCAATAATCAATTATTTTGTGATGCACATCACAAAAGCACCTTCATCCATGGTGCATCCTATAATCAATAGTCACTGCGATCAAATATGATGGCTGAGGCTAACATGATGTAAAAAATGATTATTTTTGGAGGATGAAATGAAATACTCTACCAGCGACCTGATTTATGAAGGTGAAAAGTCAGGGGTTCATAATTGGAACACGGTATCAGGTACCTCTTTCTATTGGCATCCTGATTGGTTACATATCGCAGAAGATATGACCGGCCATAATGCTATGGCTCATATTACCCCAAGCAAAGATAAAGCTGATAAGTCAGATGCGGAAAACGCTATTGTAAAACATTTAAATAATACCACGCCAAAGTAAGCACTTTGCGGGAGCCTTGCTGTTATAAGGCTTGGTGTAGACCTAAAACATCAAGGATCTCGCGAGCATCAGTTTTAATCTGAATAATCCTATGTTCAATTCTCAGGAATTCTTTAGCCAAAAAGATAATCAAGCCCATCGCCTTCAAGCCTAGTTTTATTACCTTGTCTCTTGTCTATAATCATACACATCAAGATCAAGCATTTGACCTTGATATATCTTTTCTACCAATCCGTTGGCAGCGGGCCTGTGCGGTCTATTTTTTTGCGTTCTTGGCGGTCAACTATCATGCTTACTTTGTTTTTATTCATTTGCCCTTAGGCTTAAAAAGTGGGTAACGCTATAGCAGGTGTCATAAACCCTCATCATCAATAACTTTTCAACGATATAACTTAAATGACAGTATGGAAAAACTAGCAGACTTAGTCTCAACTTGATGATGGTATTGTAATAAGGGAATGGTGATAGAAAGGAGCTTGAGTGGCCCAATAGGCCAACAAATGTCAGTCGATAATGATTTTTTCTGTTGAGATAATCACAGAAATAACATCAAAAAATGCAGTAAAGATAAAAGTAGATGTTAGTATCACCAGACAACAAACTCAAATACTTATGCAAACCCTAACAACCAATTAGCATATTTAGCCACATAAAGTAATTAACCAAGCACACCGCTCAATAACGGCAACAATATCTCTCGCAAAAAAATATTACTCAAGCCTAACAATGTTCGACTTGTGGCGGGTTTTTATGTCAGGATATAACCTTGTTACAAATAAGTTGCTAACTTATTACAATAACACTTAGCCAGCTCACACGAATGAGATATTGGTCAAAAATAATAACAACAAAGGAAGTAATATGTCTCAAGCGGCGCCATCTAACCCGTCTCCTCCCGAGCACAAGCAACCCAGCTTGCTTGATGCTCTTATCCCCGTTTTTTCCCTTATTATTATGCTTGCAGCGGCGGTTTATCTATTTTCGTCAGACAGCTCATCTGGCGCGAACCAAATCGCATTAGTGTTAGCGGCGTGTATTGCGATGATTATCGGTTATAAAAATGGTTATAGCTGGAACCAAATGGAACGCGGTATAGTCAAAAGTATTGGGGTTGCCACTGGCGCATTATTAATTTTATTTAGTGTGGGTTCACTGATTGGTACGTGGATTTTAGCCGGTACAGTGCCGACGATGATTTATTACGGTATGCAAATTCTTAACCCAGACTATTTTTATGCCGCTTGCTGCTTATTATGTGCAGTTGTCGCACTTAGTATTGGTAGCTCTTGGACGGTGGCCGGTACATTGGGTATTGCCTTAGTGGGTATTTCCTCTGCCATGGGGTTAGACGTCAATATCACCGCGGGCGCTATCATCAGTGGCGCTTATTTTGGTGACAAAATGTCGCCAATGTCTGATACCACCAACCTTGCACCCGCAGTCGCGGGCACTGATATTTTTAGCCATATCCGCCACATGACCTGGACCACGGTACCGAGCATTATTATTGCCCTCATTGGATTTATCTTTTTAGGTCTTACCGCAGACGCTGCGCCCATTGAAAATCAACTCGTAGATACTTTGGCTTTATTGGATAAGACCTACAATCCAGGAATACATTTGCTGATCCCGTTGTTAGTGGTGTTGTATTTAGCCAATCGCAGAATGCCAGCATTCCCAACGGTAATACTAGGCACCTTGGCTGGCGCAGTTTGCGCGGCATTATTTCAGTTTGATAACGTCATTGATTTTGTCCATGACGACACCCTATTGCCGATGGTGGCGTTGGTAAAAGGCTTATGGATTGCCATGTTTGACGGTTATGTGGCCAATACCGGTGATGAAGTATTAGATAATTTATTAAGCCGCGGCGGCATGAGCAGCATGGTGACCACTGTGTGGCTAATTCTTTGTGCAATGGCCTTTGGCGGCGTGATGGAAGTCACTGGGTTATTAAACCGTATTTTAGAAAGTATTCTTACCGTGGTGACAGGGACCACCAGCTTGATCATTACCACCCTTGGGGTATGTATTGGCGCTAATATTATTACTGCCGATCAATATATTGCCATCGTGCTGCCCGGTAGAATGCTAAAAGTAGAGTACACTCGCCGTAAGTTGGCGGCGGTTAATTTAAGCCGCACCTTAGAAGACTCAGCCACAGTGACTAGTCCACTGGTTCCGTGGAATACCTGTGGTGCCTTTATGGCCAGTACGCTTGGCGTCGCTACAATAGCTTACCTGCCGTACGCCTTCTTTAACTTAGTCTGTCCTCTTATCAGTGCCTCTTATGCCTATTTTAATTTTAAAATTGAGCCATTAGACGAAACTAGGATCAGCACTGGCGAAGTAGTCGGTTAACTAAAAAGTAGTCGGTTAACTAAGAAGTGGTCGGTTAACTAAGAAGTGGTCGGTTAACCAAAGCGGTCTTTTAACCAACCATAATGATAGTAACCCCATTGCCCAAGGCGCCTTGCTTGGGTAAAGGGAAATTGGGGTAGCGGTTGTTGATATAAAGGCAGGTTAGGTAAGGTTTCACCGGCAATACTTTGCGCTAAACGAAACGCCGCTTGGCTACTAAAAGACACTCCAGCACCGCAATATCCTAAGCTATAACCCACGCCCCCTTTGCTGTACACATGAGGCATATCATCCATTGCCGCAGCAATCCATCCGGTCCAGTTATAGGCAATCGCTTTACTCGTTAAGCTGGGGAAACACTTATTTAACGCCATCTTTAAGCGCTCAGCGTAAATAGGCTTATCTGCATCTTTACCCCATACCGCGCCGCGACCACCAAACAACAAGCGGTTGTCGGGTAATAATCGGTAATAGTATTTTAAAATGCGGGTATCCATGGTCACCTGATGAGTATGCAAACCGGCTGCCACGCTTTCTTGCTCACTCAATGGTTCAGTTACAATGACATTGCTTAATATCGGTAAAAACTTATCGTCTACACCTTGATTAAAACGTTTGGGGGTATAAGCGTTACCCGCCATAATCACCTTGTTGGCAGTCAGCTCGCCTTTATCGGTGATTAAACGGTGCTTGCCGCCCTCCTCAATCCAATCTACTACACACGATTGCTCAGAAATCGTCACGCCTTGGTTTTGTACCATCGACTTATAACCCAGTAGTAATTTAAGCGGATTTAAGCCAAAGCCATCTTTTAAGCGCAGAGCACCATAGGCTTGATGATGATCTAAATACTGCGCCCGAAAGTCTTGGCTTGAGATAAATTCAGCACCTGAGTCTTGGCTGTCGGCTAAATGTTGTTGAATATAGTTAGCGGCGTTTTGCAGTGACACCAGCGCCTTGGGATTATGCGCCACTTTTAAATATCCCGTTTCTTGAGGCTCACAGGCGATATTATGTTGTTTGATTAACCCATCAACTCGGGCGACCGCTTGGGTGAATTCATCAAAAATACCTTTGGTGGTGGCTAAGTCCCAGCGCTGAGTCATGGCCGCATAACCTAAACGACCCGAACCTTTTAACACAAAACCGGCATTGCGAGCGCTAGCACCAAACCCCACCTGATTAGCCTCTAACACCTGACAATCAATATTAAACTCGGTGGCTAAATAGTATGCGGTTAACAAGCCGGTGTAGCCACCGCCGACAATAGCCACATCGGTTTGTTGGCGGCCAGACAATGCAGCTGTTGGTGCGGGTAATGCTTGGGTGCTCGCCCAATAGCTAGGAGCAAACGTTTGATTGTTGGGATGGGTGTTAATCAGCGGATCGTACATATTCATCTTCTTGTTATTATTGATTATTAGGGTCTGTTGATCTTTCAAGGTTGGTTTTGCAGCGAATTGTTGTTCATTTGTACAAGGCAGAGACTTTGTGGTGTAGTTATTCTACACAAAAAGTCGATAACGCAGTAAAAATGACCAACAAACGCTGCCCGTAGGGTTCGGCTAAAAACATTTTACTCTTTGTTGAGTCACTCTTCGTTAAGTAAAAGTAGCTTAGATTGCTAGGCAGCAATCCACTCGCCTCGATTAAAACGTTTTTATCTCGAACAAAATTCAACCAGCAAAGATCAACAGACCCTAGAATGTCGTTAAAAAACCAGTAGCATTTCACAGGCAACACAGTGGCAATCTTCACCACACAATACACAGATATAATCTTCGCCCATATAACGTTGATGCCAGCGCTGTGGGTGTTGCGCAATTAACTGCCCGCCCGCCTTAGTAAAATAGCGTACCGCGGCATTGTTAGGGCTTTGCTGCCATAAATGGCTCACGCCAGCCTTAGCACCCTGAGCAATAACTGCCGCTTTAGACGCCGCTAATAATTTACCACCAAGCCCTTGGCCTCGGCCAGATTCAGCAATAGTGTTTGATTTGAAATAACACACATCGTCAAAATCAACACCCCACTTATCCACCGAACACCATTGGTCTTGCGGCCATTGTCCTGCAGCATAGGTTAACCGAAAGCCGATAAGTTGCTCATTTTCAAGCGCGACAAAATTGGCATTAATGCCATTTTTAATGCCTTTGTGATAAATAGCTGTCAGTTCAGCGATATCCATATAACCACTGCCGTGAACTATTTCCCCCAAGGCTATCACTGCATCAAAGTCGGCGGCAGTCAGTTGTCTAATCATTGTTAACCTATTTTCTTCAGCTGTTAACGCCACGCTTAACATTAGTGGATATGAGCTATTGTTGGTTTTAGCACACCATATCACACGTCATTATCGGTAAGTTAACGATGTTAACCTTTTGTGATAATTTGGCGATAAGTAGGTGAGATCCTTTGTTCATACTGGTTGCAATTAAACAAAGGAGCTCGGTTATGAAACGTACACTAGTGACTGCAAGTCTTATGGCTGCTGGATTATTCAGCCTACCCACGTTCGCTGCTGACATTGAAGTTAGCGTGACAAACTTAACTCACGGAAATCACTTCACCCCACTGTTAATTGCAGCCCACGACGCTGACAGCCATTTGTTTCAAGTCGGTACCCAAGCCTCTGCAGCATTACAAAAAATGGCTGAAGGCGGTGATATTGGCGACTTAGATGCTGCTGTAACCGGTAATGCAGGTGTGACATCAGCTAACCCGGCAATGGGTTTGCTTGCTGCTGGCGCCAATGTCAGTGACGTAATGCTTGATACTGGCGACAACACCCATTTATCTATCGTAGCCATGGTGTTGCCCACTAACGATGCCTTTATGGGCTTAGATGCTTGGGAAATCCCTACCGAAGCGGGTACGTACACTATGTATGTCAATGCTTATGATGCGGGCACAGAAGCCAATGATGAAATCATTAATGGCGGCGGCATGTCAGGCGTACCGGGTATTCCTGCGGCACCTAGTGGTGACGGTGGAGCCAATGGCACTGGCGTGATGGACAATTCTGACAACATCAATGTGCATACTCACCCTGGCATTTTAGGTGACATGGACCCTGCTGGCGGTATGAGTGACCTAGACAGTCGCGTTCATCGCTGGTTGAACCCTGTAGCCAAAGTTGTGGTGACAGTAAAATAAGGAGGTAGCCCATGAAACGCACTGACTTTACACTTAAGCCCAGCTTAATCGCCATGCTGGCTGCTGCAACACTGCTTACTGCCTGTGGTGATGACGATGATGATACTGTTGTTGTCACCCCGCCAGCTCCAGTGATGCAAACCTTCACTGTGACCGTGACTAACCTGACGGCTAACCAACCAATGTCGCCGGTTATTCTGGCCTCTCATGCTAGTGATGCCATGTTATGGAACGCCGGTGAAATGGCTAGCGAAGCACTCGAGAAAATGGCTGAAGCTGGTGATACTGCCGACATAGCTGCACTAAGCGTGATCGAAAGCAGCGTTAACGGCACCGGTTTATTAATGCCTGGCATGTCAGAAACGCTGACGCTGACTTTAGATGAAGCCGACGTAGCGAGCATTAGTTTGGCCACCATGTTGGTTAACACTAACGATGCCTTTACCGGTATTAATAATTACACCATTGCCGGTATGGAAGTGGATGCAACAACCGCGATGAAGTTTATGGCTTATGATGCTGGCACTGAAGCCAACAGTGAAGCCAAAGGCACTATGCCAGGTCCTGCTGATGGCGGCGAAGGTTTTAACGCCAGCCGTGATGATGTCGACTTTGTCCATATTCATCCTGGTGTTATTTCAATGTACGATGGCTTAGCCGATTCAGTACTGGGGGCATCGCATCGTTTTGATAACCCGGTATTAGCCGTCACCATTATGCGTACTGAATAATCTTAATCGGTCGTATCGACTGAATGAATTTCAACCACATTGAAATTTATTCTCCTCAAAGCGGGTCTAAGTATTAATGCAATTACTGGATTTGCTTTGAGGAAGTCACCATGAATGGAACCGCGAAACATAATGGCCATGTTTGTCCGCAACATATTTTGTTAGTAGAAGACGAACAAGACTTGGCTAAGTTAATCATACTTAACCTCAAAACACTCAACTACAGCGTCGATCACGCCACCACCTTGAAGCAAGCCATGCACATTATCGAACATAAAAAACTCGACCTCATTTTAATGGATCGCATGCTCCCCGATGGTGATGGCATTATATTGTGTGAGCAACTACGCCAAGCCGGTAAGGAAGTCCCGTTGATGCTATTAACCGCCAAAGATTCAGAAGCAGATGTGGTACTGGGCCTTGAAGCAGGAGCAGATGATTACCTGGTCAAACCCTTTAGCGTATTAGAGCTGCGGGCACGGGTAAAAGCACTATTAAGACGCGGTAAAGCCCAACATGAACAAACCCAACAAATTGAATTTAACAGTGTAACCATTAACGCCAGTACCCGTGAAGTCACCGCGTTTAATAAGTAAGCGCTCAATTAACCGCACATACCAATAACCTTCAAATGTGACATGATTATTTCCTAACTAAATCTAGGAAA
>NZ_JBEOPP010000040.1:0-43446 GCF_040310185.1 Shewanella sp. T24-MNA-CIBAN-0130
TTCTAATCATAATAAATACCTTTAAGATTTTGCTTATTTTAAGCTATAAATCTCTACAGTTTCATTAGACCATTACAGTCAGCTTCAACAACAGCGCTAAAAATGACTAAAGATAAAATAATATTTAAAACTTTGATTTTATTGTCTCCTCACGAAGTTAACAGGCTATCATCCAGCGTCTTGAATAAATATCTACTTCACTTTCATTAAATATATCAATGTAACCTATTGATGTAAATAGACTAATCCATCATCATCATCTAAGAATTCCAGGTTAGTCATTCCGCAAAATTGGACAAGAATATTTATAGGGTCTATTGCTACTACACATGGAAAATTAAGTTGTTGAAATATAGATGTTATATTTTTACACGCTAATTTATCGATGCCATTTGAGCTGATTTTTGCATCGCTAATAGTGGCCAATTCTTAGGGAATAATTATAACTGTACATTTACAGCTTGTAGGGAGTATGTCTGTAGCAGGATTTATTGAATAAATTAGTGACATTTAAAATCGGCTACTAACACATTTTGGGGCATAAACGTGTCAGATATACTGACTTTAAAAGGGACAAATTCAACTCTGAACTTGAGGACGTTGAAGAAAATAGCGTGAGCCTGACAGGACGTCAGGCTAGCTTTCGTTGGCCAAGGATGGCCTATCGGAAGCGTTAGCATTTTCGAATAAGACCGAGGCAAGATTCAAATGAGGTTAAAAGCTGGATCTGACCCCATGGCGACCTTTTCGCTGTTTGAAAATGTTGCGGGGCGGCTGGGAGTTCCAAGAGGGAATAGCCGTTGATTTCCTCTTGGTCTGGTGTGGGCGAAGCGCCACGACGTTGATGTTATTTTTTAAATTGAATGATTACGACCAGTTAATCGAAGTATAAAATGTTGCCACCCAAAAATAGACAAACAAAAAGGGCTTAGCATTGCTGCTAAGCCCTTCTATAAATTGGTGGAGGCGGCGGGACTTGAACCCGCGTCCAGAAAGCCTACATCCTCGGCACTACATGTTTAGTCTCTCTTTTATTTAACCAAGCAGTCTCCGAAAGACAGGATGCTACTTGGTGAGTCCGGTACTGTTTCGCGGTTCACCCCCGGACGGAGTTCCCTCGCTAGCACACTGTAATATGACCATCAGAATCCACTGTCCACGTGCGAAACGTGTGGTTGATGGCTAGCTAGCCTAAGCTGCTAGAGAGTAGTTAGAGTCGTTTGCAACTATAACGGTGCGGCTTTTTACGAGGCCAACCGCCCCTCGACATGCTCCTTGGGTTTCGTGAATCCTGTCGAATCCAGAATCGCCCCCAATTGAGTTAACTATAGCGTGTTGTTAGATGAATACCTAGCGTCCATTAACAAAATATAATCGTTTGTTCACTATCTGTTCGTAATAGGCTCAACTTCGTAATAGAGCTCTGTTAGTTAAAGACTTATCAGTGTTATTCACTTCAAAGGTCTATTGATGAGATTAAGCGTTCTCTTTGTCTTTTTTCATGACACGCGCTTTTTCAATTTTCCATTCGCGTTCTTTGGTGTCTTCACGTTTATCGTGATCTTTTTTACCTTTACCTAAACCTATTTCTACTTTTACCCAAGCGCCTTTACGCCAGTACATTGATAATGGCACTAAGGTGTAGCCTTGACGTTCAATTAGGCCGGCAAGTTTGTCAATTTCTTTGCGCTTTAATAGCAGTTTTTTTGTTCTGATGGGATCACATATTACATGGGTTGAAGCGGTATTAAGTGGTTGAATAGTACAACCATGCATAAAGGCTTCACCCTCTTTAATATATACATAACAATCAGATAAGTTGACTTTCCCCATACGAATGGACTTAACTTCCCAGCCCATAAGTTGTAATCCCGCTTCGACCTTTTCTTCGATGCGGTATTCAAAGGTCGCGCGTTTATTACGTGCGATGCTCGCTGAGGAATTTTTTGCTGATTTCTTTTTTACCATAGTTATTACCGTCTGATTGCCGTTATTGACCTGAAGGATGGTGCTGGACAACCCGCAGTGAGCCCATTTGATAAACTCTATTAAGTTAATCTATTAACTAATAGATATGGGGGAGATTTTTGATCTTTCAACGATTATACCCAGTTTCTTAGTGATTGTGTTATTTCCAACGTGATTTAACACTCTCAAAGATGCCTTTTTTGTTTAACGTGATAAAATCGGGCTATTGTATTAAGGATAGTGATGTCAGATGCCCAAGATTTCCAAGAATGTACTGGTTAGATTTAGTGCCTTACAGATGTATGATTTAGTCAATGATGTTGAATCGTATCATGCTTTTCTACCCGGATGTGTTGGGGGGAAGGTGCTTGAGTTTGATGGTAAAACCATGGTGGCTTCGGTTGATGTCAGTAAAGCGGGGATCAGTAAAACATTTACCACGCGCAATCAAGTTGTTCGCGCCAAATCGATTTCACTTGAATTGGAAAATGGCCCGTTTAAGTATATGCATGGCTTGTGGACATTTACCGAGCTGACTGAAGATGCCTGTAAAGTTGAATTCGATTTAGACTTCGAATTTTCTAGTGTGCTTGTTGATATGGCGTTTGGTAAGGTATTTAAGGATTTAATGTCGTCGATGGTGATGGCATTTACCGACAGGGCAAAGGTGATTTATCGTGATTAATGCAACAGAAAAATTCTCGGTAGATGTTATTTATGCATTGCCAAAACAACAGAAAATTATTCCGATTATGGTGTCGCCAGGAACCACATTTATTGAAGCCGTTAAGCAAAGTGATATGGTGCTATTTTTTCCTGATATTAACCTTGAAGAGGTTAAGCTTGGGGTATTTAGCCGTCAGGCTAAACATGATGAAGTGCTCGTTCCTGGGCAGCGTGTCGAAATTTATCGCCCGTTAATTGCAGATCCTAAAGATGTGCGTCGTAAGCGCGCCGAAAAGGCCAAAGATGAAGGTCGTATTAATAAAATTACCGGTGCCAAAGTCAACTAACCTTCGCTTAGGATACTAAACGGTTATCAAACCGCCCTTATGCCGAACTAAGGTTAATCAATCTCAACTCGGGCTAAGAGATGAGCTATATAGCAAAAAAAAAGCAGGCTCCTCAATAGAGGTCCTGCTTTTTTTTGCTTAAATCACATGGTGGCATTTGACTTATAACGCTTCATTATCGGTTTTAGCTTGATTTTTTAACGTCGGACGTTGCTCTTCAACCAAAGGTTTCGCATCTGGGCGAACTTCAGGTAATAAAGGCTTAAGATCAGGCTGGTTGACCGAGGGTAATGAGCTTTGCCCAAGCGGGGTATTAAAATCGTTACTGAGGTCATAATCACCCACAACACTGGAAACTTTGTCGCCATTAAAGTGAATAATCAATTCTTTATGGGTAATGCTAGCATCTCGACCACTTTTGAAATGATACACATAATACCAAGTGTCATCGGAGAAGCTGTCGCGCAATACTGGGCGACCTAAAATATATTCGGTTTGCTCTTTAGTCATGTCGATACGAAGTTTATCGACTTGCTGTGTTTCCATGTAGTTGCCTTGCGGCACGTCTGGTTTATAAATCAACCAATCAAACACACTGCATCCGCTAAGAGATAATGAAAGCGCTACTGCGCTTACAAGGGTAAGACTTTGTTTTTTGTTTATCATTGTCTGCGCTACTTCCTAAATTCTGTCGGTCATCATACCCAAGCTGTCCCTATGCTGACAAGGGGCTATTAGAAGATGTTGTGGCTTTGAGTCAATTTAGCGCGCTAAGTTCCATTTTTCGGAGAAATAAATTTATAGTAAATTTTCATTTTTATTTATCGTTACAGCAGAAATGTTGGTAAGATGTTGTTAAATTGTTCGATTTAAAACGCTCGAGCTAATATTTGTCGATATCAAATGCTATTTATGTATAAGTCACTGATAATTTATATTTTATATAAGTTGTAGTGATTACAATAATAAGAAACCACCATGACTATTCATCCATCGCAGGTAACAACATTAGCTAGTGCAAACCAAGGTAAGCTTATTTGTGTTGGAACCGGGTTACAGCTTGCTGGGCAAATAGGCTTATTAAGTTTGAGTTATATTGAACATGCTGATGTGGTGTTTTCGTTAGTGCCCGATGGTTTTTCTGAACGGTGGCTGATGTCGCTTAATGCTGATGTGCGTTCACTACAAGTTTACTATGCTCAACACGATGAGATAAAAAATCGCCGTGATACTTATGCTGAAATGATCAATGCCGTTTTAGATGAAGTGCGCCTAGGGAAATTAGTTGTGTGCGCATTATATGGGCACCCAGGGGTGTTTGCTTGTGTGGCGCATTTATCCATTAAACAAGCCCGTGCTGAAGGTTACGACGCGAGCATGTTACCGGGGATTTCAGCCGAAGCGTGTTTGTGGGCCGATTTAGGCATCGATCCTGGCAATAGTGGTCACCAAAGCTTTGAGGCTACTCAATTCATGCTTTATCACCATGTCCCTGATCCTACCACGCACCTGTTACTTTGGCAGATAGCCCTTGCTGGCGAACACACCTTGACTCAATTTAGTACCACTGAAGCGAGATTGCAGGTTTTGGTTGAACATTTATCTCAGTGGTATCCGCTTAACCATCAAGTGATTATATATGAAGCAGCAAATTTGCCATTTCAATCACCAGTGATAGAGCGTATATCGCTGTCGGCATTGCCAGAGGCTAGGTTAACGACGATTAGCACATTATTGATCCCTCCTGCGAGCCAAATCACTCTTAACCATGAAATGTTGGCTAAATTAGGCATAACAGCATTAGATATGGGGTAAGTGACTGTTAAAATTAAAAGATTATACGATACAATAAGAGAGTTATTATGGTTAACATGACGATTTTTTTATAAAGCTGGATATGGATGCAGCAATGATGGAATACCCTTTTGCCAATGTTAATCGGCACATTTAGAATATGGCTCATTGAAATTGTCAGCTAATGTAAGGGTAACAACTAGCACCGTTTGTTGTTAATTCCACTGGAGTGTAAAGTACACTCCAGCTTATGAACGCTAGCTAAATCAGTAGCATGCTCTTTAGGTGTTGAGTTGCAACCTGTTATGTCATTATGATTATGAATTAACAATAAAAAACTATAATAAATTCTTAAAATAGAGAGCAATAACATGTCGAACATAAGTACATTTTTTACTAAACTGGGGACTAATGCTGCGCTATTAGAAGCATATAAGCGTGATCCTCGCGGCGTAATGAAATCAAATGGATTAACAGAAGAAGAGATTGAAGCGGTAAAGTCTGGCGACAAAACGCGCATCAGCCAGTTGTCCGGCGACAAAGAAATGGCGATGTATTTGATTGTGCTAAATCCAACAGAGTAGTTATTTTGTTAAAAAAATTACCCTACATATTTATAATCTTTGTATCGTTTTTGAGCTGTACGGCGATTGCCGCTAGCATTGATTATGATAAAGGCTTAGATGCTATTGAAAAGTCATTGCAGACTGATATTAATCAAGCCATTGAACAAATTGATGCTGCATTATCTTCTGAGTCATTGTTAAGGGCTCAACAACACAGTCGTTTGTATGGGTTATTAAGTGCAAAGTATATTTATTTGGGCGATTTTGTTGAAGCGGATAAGGCATTAGATAAAGCGTTAACGTTTAACCCAAAAGGGGAAGTTCTGACAAATATTTATTTATTTAAAATTACCGTAAATATAGCGCAGCGAAACTATCAACGAGCTTTTTCTCTCTTAGAGGAAAATTTTTCTCGTATCGAAAATTATCAAGATAACAGCATAAAAATAAAGTCTTATAATCGCTTGTCGAACGTGTACTTACAACTCGGTGCTTATGACGAAATGCTACGAATTTCACAATTAGCACTGAGTTTAAACCAGGGTGCAGATCCACGAAATCAATGTTTTTCAATGCTACTCCTTTCTGTAGCGCATTTAAAATTACAGCACTTTGATCAAGCTGAAACATTATTCAAAGACACCCGAGTGTATTGTAAAGATCATGGCCTTCCTTTAATTGAGATTATGTCTATTAAGGGGCAAGGCAATGTGCTGTTTGATAAAGGACAATATGCGGCAGCCGAAAGTTTGTACCTAGTGGCTTTAGAACGCTACCAAAAGTTTAAATTTAAAGTTGAAATAAATGAAATACAGTCTTATTTAAGCGTTATTTATTTTCATTCAGGCGATTACCAACAAGCTAAAATGTTTGCCCAATTAGTCAATGCTTTACCTAATAAACCCAGTAACATGCAAGTAAAAAAGCGTGTTAATGAAGTCCTTTCTTTGATTGCAGGTAAACGTGGTCACTTTGATAAAGCGTACCAATATCAAGTTGTCGCTTCTGCACTGGCTAAGCAATTGCTTGATGAACAGAAAGTAAAAGAAAATGCTTATCAAATGGCCCGCTTTGATAGCGTTGAAAAAAATCGTGAGAATACCAGTTTGATCCAAGATCACGAGTTACTGATAAAACAAAAAGATTTAGTCATGAAGGAAAAAAGCTCCTCCATCATGATCTCAACGTTACTTGTGGGTCTTTCTGTTGGTTTATTATTGTTATTGGTATCTGCTTGGTTGCAACGTAATCAATTTATGAAACAAGCGCAGCGAGATGGATTAACGGGGATTTTTAACCGCCGTACAGGACAAGAGATGGCGGAAAATGAATTCATTCAAGCTCAAACGCTTGGCGAGTCATTCTCAGTTATGTTGATGGATTTGGACTTATTTAAAAATATTAATGATCAATATGGCCATGCCACCGGTGACTGGGTATTAAAAAAGGTGACTCATGTGATTGGTGATATGTTGAACTCTACTCATATTTTTACTCGAATGGGCGGGGAAGAGTTTGCTATCTTTATGCCCAAGCAGACTGAAAATATAGCTGCTGATTTAGCCGAACAGATCCGCAGTGAAGTTGCCAATATTAACACTCGTTTCTCTGGCCACGATTTTACGGTTACCATCAGTTGTGGCATTAGCAGTGTCGATAAAAATGATTTAAGCCTTGATCCATTAATTCACCGTGCCGATTTAGCCCTTTATAAGGCCAAACATAACGGTCGAAATTGTGCGGTATGTTACAACGACACCATGAAACCGCCGTCATCAGACAAGCTGACAATAATCGAATCAGGCTTATGATAGCACCCCATGTCATTGCGGCTAAAATCGGCCCCCAGCTGTTGTGGTTAAGAGGGTAAAGTCTCTGCCCCAAGTTGCTTAAAGCAAAATCCTATCAAGCCCCCTTGTAGCAAACATTAACCGCCCACCTTATGACTCTCTTTGTTAGCTCTTTCTCAACGCTTTCTCAATTTTTCCCGCCACGTAGCGTATAAGCATGACTCTGTTCACGCTAGAAATGGTTGATGAATTATCGATAAGTCGATAACTGCCATGCAGTGAGCGTAGCGTTGCGATCACCGCTGTTTAATACTTTCGACTGCACCATTTTGGTTCTCTATTGCCCCATTCGTGAACTTTTTTCATTTTTTAAAAAAAAAATTTAATTTTATTTAAAACAGACCAATCTGCTTGATCTTGTTGATCGGGTGACGTAACTCACACTTTTAAACGTCCTAATGTCTTTTTTTATAACGTTTACGTGAACGTAAATTTAAAACGGTTGTTTAAATTTTTGAGTTGACTGCTTTAGTTTAGTATCCTGTTTTTAAACAATAAAATGCAGTTACGTATAGGTAAGTTAAAAACGTTATCAAATTGTTTAATTCAACAATGTAGACTAAAGTTATGTAAATTTATATTTACATCAGGTAATTAAATTACAAGCTTTTATACTATTTCAGTTTGCTGGTCAATTGGTAAGATGAATTTATACCCACTCATTTAAAGTATAAGCTCTAATTATTAAAGTTAATATTAATCATTAGCTTAATTGGTTTTAATTCTTTGGTATTACCAATTTGCGTGATCGTCGACACTGTGTTTAAGGCAGTTTGGTAAAGTATTAACTGTTGCAATTACAAACGTTTTTGGTTAGTTTTTAGTACGAAACAAACATTTGAACGTTTGTATTATTAACTTTCAGGTTAACCATCAGCTTCAGTTAACTATTATTTGCATACTCTTTATTGAACTTGATTTGAAACATTTAAGCGTAAGCCGTGATAGTGGTGCTTAGCTTTACGATTCAATGTGAGTGATAGCAATAACTAGCCTGTTTAAGTAATGAAGCATGACAACCAACATCAACACATATAGCACTATCAACACTGATAGCACTTAGGGAGCCAAATATGACGGCAGAACAATTGGTAGCTCAACACAGTAAGTCCACAGCAAATGCTGATGATTCGCTTAAAACCGATCTCACGTTTATTGGTCCCACTGTCAACGGCCAAGACGAGGTCTTTAACTCTGGCGCCGTGACTTTCCTTGATTCGTTATGCGCAAAGTTTGTTGATGAAGTACCTGAGTTGTTAAGTAAACGTCAACATAAACAAGCCCGTATTGATGGCGGTGAGTTGCCAGACTTTTTACCTGAAACTCGTGCGATACGTGATGGTGATTGGACTATTCGCGGCATGCCTGAAGATCTAACTGACCGACGTGTTGAAATTACTGGTCCCGTTGACCGTAAAATGATCATCAACGCGATGAACGCCAATGTAAAAGTGTTTATGGCTGACTTTGAGGACTCCTTAGCACCAAGCTGGCTAAAGATTGTAGAAGGTCAAATTAACCTTCGTGATGCCGTACGTGGTGATATTGATTTTACCGCCCCAGAAACAGGTAAGCATTATTCGCTTAATCCAGACCCAGCAGTATTAATTGCACGTGTACGTGGTTTGCATCTTATTGAAAAACACATTGAATACAAAGGTAAACCTATTCCTGGTGGTTTAGTTGATTTCGCAATGTACTTTTATCATAACTATCGCCAACTGTTAGCTAACAACTCAGGACCTTACTTTTATATTCCTAAGCTAGAAAGCCATCTGGAAGCGCGTTGGTGGGCGAAAGTCTTTGCCTTTGTGGAAGAGCGTTTTTGCTTACAGCCTGGCACGATTAAATGTACGTGTTTAATTGAGACTTTACCTGCGGTGTTTGAAATGGAGGAGATCCTTTATGAGCTTCGTTCGAACATTGTCGCGCTTAATTGTGGTCGTTGGGACTATATCTTTAGCTATATTAAGACATTAAAGAAATACCCTGATCGTGTGTTACCAGACCGTCAAGCCGTGACCATGGACACTAAGTTTTTAAGCGCCTATTCACGCTTACTGATTAAAACCTGCCATAAACGCGGCGCATTAGCGATGGGTGGTATGGCGGCGTTTATTCCAGCCAAAGATGAAGCGACTAACGAACTCGTATTGCAAAAAGTACGTGGCGATAAAGAGTTAGAAGCCCGAAATGGTCACGATGGTACTTGGGTTGCTCATCCAGGTTTAGCCGACACCGCAATGAAAATTTTTAATGATTATATTGGTGGCGATAGAACCAATCAATTGCATATTACCCGTGATGTGGATGCGCCGATTTTAGCCAGCGAATTACTTGAGCCTTGCGATGGAGAGAAGACGGAAGCGGGAATGCGTTTGAACATCCGCATTGCTTTGCAGTACATCGAAGCATGGATCCAGGGTAATGGTTGCGTACCGATTTACGGTTTGATGGAAGATGCTGCTACAGCAGAGATATCGCGCACTTCAATTTGGCAGTGGATCCAACACGGCAAGAGCTTATCAAATGGCAAATTAGTCACCAAAACATTATTTAAAGACATGTTGAAAGAAGAAATGGCCAACGTGAAGAAAGAGCTCGGTGCTGAACGTTTTAATGCTGGCAAGTTCACTGTAGCAGCAGGGCTGTTCGAGCAAATTACCACTTCAGATGAGCTAGTCGATTTCTTAACATTACCAGGATATGAACTGCTAACGGCTTAATACGCCAGTTATCAGAATATTAATTACAACACTACTGAATTAGGCAAAGTCGAAAAATTCACTTTGCCGACCCATTACACAGGAAGGAGCGACATTATGACTACACAACTAACTCGTCAGCAACAGGTTGATGCTATTAAGAAAGATTGGGCTGAAAATCCACGTTGGAAATCGGTTAAGCGTCCTTTTACCGCTGAAGAAGTCGTCGCATTACGTGGCTCTGTCGTGCCAGAAAATACGATTGCGAAACTGGGTGCCGCAAGATTGTGGGCTCTGGTTAATGGCGGCGCTAAGAAAGGCTACGTTAACTCTCTTGGTGCACTTACAGGTGGTCAAGCTGTACAACAAGCAAAAGCGGGTATTGAAGCGATTTATTTATCAGGCTGGCAGGTTGCTGCGGACGCTAACTTAGCGGGCACTATGTATCCTGACCAATCACTATACCCAGCTAACTCTGTACCAGCAGTAGTAAGCCGTATTAATAACTCATTCCGCCGCGCTGACCAAATTCAATGGGGCAAAGAAGTCAATCCTGGTGATGACAATTACACTGACTATTTCCTACCTATTATTGCAGATGCAGAAGCGGGTTTTGGTGGCGTACTAAATGCTTTCGAACTAATGAAGTCGATGATTGATGCTGGTGCTGCTGGGGTTCACTTTGAAGACCAACTCGCGTCTGTTAAAAAGTGTGGTCACATGGGCGGTAAAGTTCTAGTGCCAACCCAAGAAGCAGTACAAAAGCTTGTTGCTGCCCGTTTAGCTGCAGATGTGAGCGGTGTAGATACGTTAGTTATTGCACGTACTGATGCTAATGCTGCCGATTTAATGACTTCAGATTGTGATGAATATGACCGTGACTTTGTGACAGGCGAGCGAACTAACGAAGGTTTCTACCGCGTTAAAGCTGGCTTAGACCAAGCGATTTCTCGTGGTCTTGCCTACGCACCTTATGCTGACTTAATTTGGTGTGAAACCGCTAAACCTTGTCTTGAAGAAGCGAAGAAGTTTGCTGATGCCATTCATGCACAGTACCCAGATCAACTACTTGCTTATAACTGTTCTCCTTCGTTCAACTGGAAGAAGAACTTGGATGATGTAACAATTGCTAAATTCCAGCAAGAGTTATCAAACATGGGCTACAAGTACCAGTTCATCACGTTAGCAGGCATTCATAACATGTGGTACAACATGTTCGATTTAGCCTATGACTATGCACGTGGCGAAGGCATGAAGCATTATGTTGAAAAAGTACAAGAACTTGAATTTGCTGCAGCTAAGAAAGGTTACACTTTCGTGTCGCATCAGCAAGAAGTGGGTACTGGTTACTTCGATCAAGTAACAACATGTATCCAAGGCGGTAAGTCTTCAGTAACTGCACTAACGGGCTCTACTGAAGAAGAACAGTTCTAAGATAGTTGCCTGACCATTTTACAAGCTTAGTCACTTTGTGACTGTTGTAACCCCGTGCGGCTCACCTACAGGTCGTACGGGATTTTTATCCAAGTATGATGGATTATAAGTATATGCTTAGTTGTTGATCCTGATTGTTTGGGTACTTCCTCCCGGTAAGCTTTTTTAACCACATTATTTGTGATTGCGGCTCTTGCGAGCCGTTTTTTTTTACCTACTCATTTATCCAAAAATCCCACGGATTGACCTTAATATGGCATTGGTGGGTTGCACCTCAGACCACTCCTAAGCAAAAAGATAAGCAGAGCCTAAATAAAGTGATTAATCACAATATAAATTGTCGTTTATTCAGTGTGCTAGAGTCAATTTTGTTAACTTGCCAGTCAGTATGATTGAGGATGCCGAAAGTGTTGTTTTTGCGTTGATACGTGAGCTAGCTTGAGCGAGTAACAATATCTACAAGACACTGTGATGAAATTGAGTATACTGAAAATAATATTTGTTACATTTAGGCTGTTTTTTTGAAACCTATGACTCCGCAAAAAGGGGCTGATTACTGGACTAAACGGATCAGTGATCAAGAAATGCCTGCATTATGTTCAACCGTGCTTGATTTAGAAAGGCTGGCAAAAGACGATGTGTCTTCGTTATCTTTATTAGGTCGAAGTGTGATGCACGATAACGCATTAACGTCACGTATTTTACGAGTGGCTAACAGCGCCATATACAACAAAGGCATTAGTCAAGTCTCAACGGTTAGCCGCGCGGCTGTGGTGCTAGGTTTTGATACTATTCGCAATATCTGTCTTACCGCTAAATTACTGACCAGCTTATTAGAAAATAAACACCTTTCAGAAGGTGTTTACCAGCGTTTATTAAAGCTGATGGCGCAGTCATTTCAAGCGGCGATGTTGGCTCGAATGATGATGAGCGACAAGGGCGAGTCGTTGCGTGAAGAAGTGTTTATTGCCTCTTTGTTATATCGGATAGGTGAAAGTGCTTTTTGGAGTATGGGTGGTGAGCAGACCGAGCAACTGGATAAAAAATTATTAACCATTGAGGATAACATTGAGCAAAAATCACTGATCCGAGCTGAACTTGGCACCTCATTTCCTCAGCTTACCCAAAGTATTGCCAGAAGTTGGGGTTTAGGTGAAGTATTGATTAAGTCTTTAGCACAACCTGATGAGCGCATGCCTGAGATCCGTTGTATATTTTTAGCGAATAAGTTATCAGAAATTGTTTCTCAGCCTAACGTTAATGCTGAAGAATTACATAAGCGCTTATCCCAAGCCGCAGACATGTTAGACATCAGTGTGGATGAGTTTACACAACGATTCATTGATTGCAGTGACATCACCCATAAGTTAGCCATTGAATATGGTGCCAAAGCCATAGTGTCTTATTTACCTAATACTGGCGACGTATTAGAAAAAGCCGATTCTCCGATTGAGCCCACAGAGATACGACAAACCAACCAAGGTTATCAATTAAGCAAATTGAGGCAACTCACTCATTATGCGGTGGAGAAAACTGATTTTAATCAAATAATGCACACCACATTAGAAGGGATGCTAACCGGTGTTGGCTTGGATCGTTGTGGCGTGTTGTTACTATCACCGAGCCGTAAATTATTACAACCCAGAGTGATGATGGGTGATGGTGCAGAGTTATTAAAACAAGCCTTTGTGATTGAACTTGATGATCCAACATCGGTTTTCACTCAATGTGTGGGGCAAAAAAAGAGCTTTTGGGTAAATACACCAACCAGTAATGAATGCAAAGTACAAGTTGATGATGTGCTAGTTGAACGTTTTTCTCAACATGGTTTTTTATTAGCGCCACTCTGTGTAGGTCATAAAGTGTTAGGGTTATTCTATGCCGATAGGCAGGGTTCTGAACGTCATTTTGAGCAAGAAGATTTCGACAGTTTTACACACTTTAGTGAACTAGCGAATGTGTGTTTTAGGGTGTCAATGACATAGAAGGATTATTGATTCTTGAATGCTGAATGTTGTGCAATTACCGACAATCTTAAAAGCTAAGCTTTAGATATTAGGTATTAGGTATTAGGTATTCAGTTTTATGGTGGTCATGATAATCGACAATGGCCACCATATCCTTAAATCCTTATTGCATAATTAAGCTGGTAATACGTTTAGCTTTGTCGTTTGGGATTGGGAAACTCAAATGATACTGAGCAATTTTCCAACCATCAACTGTTTGTACTAACGCGCCAGTACCACGGCTGACGCCATAAGCTGGGCTGTAGAGCTGTTCGTCAAATACAATCGTATCGTCAATTTGTAACAAGTGACGCGATTTTACATCGTAGTGCCAACCTTGAGTGGGTTTAGCATAGCGCTCAAATTCAACCATATTCCAACGCTCTGATGCATCGGTGCCAATAAACACGGCTTGTGGGTGATAAAGACTAAAATAAGTACTCCAGTCTGCTGCAGCAGCACTTTCATGTAATTGATTTAATAAGCCACTAACAGCTTGGCTGTCTTTTGCAGATAAACCTTGGCTGTCAATTAACTCGTTTTTTTGATTGATGTCTTTAATCACAGCTTCGCTTTCGGAGCTCACTTGTTGACTCACGTGTTCATTTTTCGGCTCGGTTTGACTTTGTTCTGTGGTTAATTCTTCCGCCTGCGTTGCGTGTAAGTCAAAAGCCGTCACTGTGGTCATTAACACGGCAATAAAACCGAGTCGGTGGATAATTGATTGCATAGTATCCCTTTTCATATTGTGAATTATTATGATGTTTTTACTATTAGTATTCTAGTGCCAATTTATGGGATCTAGCTGATAAAATTGGCTCAATTCTTTATACAATTGTTGATGTTGTTGATAAAACTCTACAGGTCGTTCGAAAAAAGTTTCACTGATCACCGCAAAAAACTCCGCCGGATTGGTCGCGCCATAATAATTGAATAATGACGGGATATGATGCTGAGCGCAATACTGAAGTTGCTGAAACTCTTGCCCCAGTGTTGTTGACCATGAGCGATATGAAGTGATATCTCGCAGTGGAGGAGCGCCATTGGCGCTGCCATCTTCTTGATCAAGTTGATGAGCAAATTCGTGTATGACCACATTACTGCCATCAAATGGATCTGCCGCGCCTTCTACAGTGCTGTTCCATGATAAAACAACTTTACCATACTCCCATGATTCACCTAGCAAGACATTACGTTGGGTCGATTGTACTCCCCCGAGGCCAGTTCGGTTTTGCTCAACAATAAATGCACTTGGGTAGACTAAAATTTGCTTCAGTTTAGGGTAATAGTCGGTTTTACGGTTGAGTAATAATAAACAGGCTTGGGCTGCGATGGTGACTTTTACTTCGTCATTAATTTCGAATCCGTTACAACCCACAAATTGTTTTTCATCGATAAAGATTTGAATATGTTTTTTGAGCTGAAGCTGCAAATCCGTCGGCATGGCTTTAAAGTATGGAAAGCGGGTTTTCAATATGTTACGCCATCGTGTGGGAAATGGCTGACGGGTGACGATATTACGTTGACGGTTGATACGCCATTGACTACTGACGATCCACCCCACGGCTATCATTGATATAACGAGCAATATTATAATCGCGATCATAGACATGTCCTGGTGGTCGAAGGGGAGTTAAATTATTGTCTCGAACCCATCATTATTGATTACTGGAGCTTGCCGATGAGTGCATTGCTCATTTTTTCATACTGTGAGTATTAATAATTAATGGGGTAGCGATTGAACAAATTCAAGCTTTAGTGAAAACTAAATAGTGATCAGGGTGTCGGCTATTAACTTTTTGGTTGGAATGAAGGCATTAAACTTTAAAAAAAAGCACTGACTAACAAATATTAACCTCATATTTGTTGCCAGCAAAAGGGTGGGGAGAAAAGAGTACTTATTTGCAATTATTAGGTGTATTTAAGATGTATTACTGGTCTGAAAAATTAGCCTCTAACATTTTTTGTTGTTGTGGTGATAGACTGAAATGTTGTGAAATCAATTGCCTGATGAGTTTTGATTTTGCTATGACTCCTTGTTGGCTCAGTAATGTTAGTTCATTTATTGCCGTTTCACTTAAGGTAAATGTACAGTGTTTGTAAGGCTGTTTTTTGCTTTTATTCGCAGACACCATTGGTTCAAGATACTGTGGATATTTACGCTGTAGAAAATCGATTATATTGCTCTGGTTATCGGCATTGGTTGTCGTAATTGTTTGCTTTGCATCATGTTGAGGACGGTCTTGACCCGCAGCATATAAATCGGCTGCCGCAATAAAGTCATCAATCGATACCGCAATGTTAGTGGTATTTTTACATAACGAAGCGTTTTTCTTGAGATCGGCTAGTCCCATAATTTCCTCTCAATGTGGTCACATTTGATGCAGTATTGCGCTGTTCGATGAGTTGTTTTGCATCGGTAATTTCGAGTAATTCGCAGGCAATACTGCGCATTTCTAATGCCGCTTTACCTTTTGGCTCTAATTCAAATACAGATAATCCCGATTCTTCACTATCGTCGTAAATATTACGACTGTAGTTAACCGCATCTAACACGTTAATGTCGTAGGTACGACAAACATCTTTTGCTTCTATAATTCTGCTTGCCTGATTAGGTAAACTTGGGCACTGCGTGATCACGAATGACGCTTTCATTTTTGGGTTAATCATCAAACAAGTGGCGACGATATCGTCTAAATGACTGACGGTTTTTAAGTCGCGTCGTTTGGGGCGTAATGGCATTAACACATGGGATGCCACTGACATGGTTGCTCTAAGGGCTAAATTATCTTGGCCACCGCAATCGACAATAACGTAGTCGTAATGTTGCTCTAAGCTGAGTAAGTCATTACGAATTTTTCCATAGAGTTGCACGCAGTTAATAGCAGGTAATTTAGGATTATTGTTACGGGCTTGGATCCAGTCTGATGTGGTTCGTTGTGGATCACAGTCGACCATAATCACGCTTGCATTCGCCTCTTTGGTCAGGAATACCGCAATATTTTGCGCAAGACAGCTTTTACCACTGCCGCCTTTTTCACCACCAACTAATATGATCATGGACGTTGCCCTCCCAATATAAATTAACTTACATCGTTAAATGTAATTGATAACTCACTGTAATTATGGATGCGGGTTTAGTCAATTAGTTGATTTTTGACAGTTTTTTATTAATGTCATCTGGGCGGTTATTTGACTGTGTTGAGTGTTTAGACAGAAAATTGACGGCGCTAGTTTACATGCGTCAATGTTACTTAAAGGTTAAATTTAATAATGACTTACGCCAGTTAAATACGGTTAACAATCCAGTGTGCTGACACCGTTTTAATATTGGCAGCAACGAGATAACCAATTTATATACATTAAATGACTATAGGATGATTTTAATATAGCTAATTGATATAACTTGATGATGCAGCTAAATGGGTTATTTTTAAGCTAAGGGCTGTTTGATAAGCGTTTATTAACCAGAATTGAGGTCAAATAGGGTATTTAACTTTAGCATTTACTTTAGCAGTGGCTTTATTAGTCGCTTTATTAATGCTCGATATTGTCACTTGAGCTTGTTTTTGAAGTGAACTTGGTGCTGATTTGACATGAATGGCCATTAACTCGACATCCGTCAGTTATGCTATTCCGTTGCTGGTGCCTTTACGGCCCGCTATAGCAAACAGATCCATTATCTGTTGATTTGGCGTAGCCTAAAGCAGTTTTGAAAATGACTCTGAGCTGATAAAATAGTTAATGTGATGGGTAATACAATAACCTTATTGATAATCAAAGGCCTGGAGCCATAGTGATGAATGAGCAGCAATTGTTAGAAGCGATTAATCAAACCATGCCATTTGGTAAATATGCTGGACGTAAATTATTGCATTTACCTGAACCGTATTTGGTCTGGTTTCATTCTAAAGGTTTTCCAGAGGGCAAGCTCGGTGAGCAACTCGCATTAATGTATGAAGTGAAACTCAATGGATTGGAAGAAATGCTACAACCGCTGTTAAAGCGTTGAAGCGGGTAACAAGCGATGACAAGCGATAACAGCCTAGAGGCTAGGGCGGACTGCGTCCTGCTAGATCGCTACGCTGCTAAATAAAGCAGGGAAGAGCGATAACAAGCGTAACAGCCTAGAGGCTAGGGCGGACTGCGTCCTGCTAGATCGCTACGCTGCTAAATAAAGCGGTCAAAGCGTTCGCTCGTTAGCGCCCTTTTTGAGGCCACGCAATGGCGTGCAGTTATCGTTCTAGCTCTAGTTCTACCGCTGTTATAGGATCTAGCCGCGAAGCGTCCTAGCACCTAGGCTTTTAGAATAGGTTTTTTCATGTAAAAGCCGGTAAAGGTTTGACCGCGTTTTTGCTGATAGCTTGTGTGTTGCAAGATAAAGCCCATGGTTTCAAACAAGGGCTTAGATAAGCATGATGCATCAACACTGAGGTTGGAATATTGTTGCTGTATTGCCCAATGCTGTAAGTGACTGTATAAGGCGCTGGCGATGCCTTGGTGTTGGTAGTTGGGGTGCACATATAAGCAGTCTATGTAACCTTGATATTTAAAGTGTGTTTCCACACTAATAAAGCCAATAACGTGCTGGTTATCAAGCGCTAACCATGCTTTATTTCGTTTGTATCTTAGTTGCCAAAATTTAGCGGAACGGGGTGCTGAGGACCATGCATTGAGTTTTAATTTTGGGTATCTTGGATGAATAATACCTTGCACGGCACAATGGTACAATTGACTGATTTGAGTTGCATTTGACGCAGAAAAATCCACGATTTGATAAGGATGAGGAAATGAATTTTGCATAAAAAAGACCAATCGATAAGATTGGTCAATTATGTAAGGTTTTAGCAATAAAACGTACTATTTTTTATTAATATCACCAACAAACATGATTTTATCAAATGTTCTGTTGAGGCTTGAGCTTTTAAAGTCACTCATCCACATTTGCTCTGACACTTCGACCTTGTCACCTTTGCTTACTTCAGTTTGCGGACCTGCTGCCCAGTATGTTTTGTCAGCTTCTTTTAACTGAACATAGGTATAACCACCGCCATTCATGGTGTCGAGAACTTCAGCTTGATGTAAAGCGCCTTGTGCCCATGCTGAAGATACACCTATAGCCAAGGTGGCCGCTGCTGCAAATGCGATTAATTTAGCTTTCATGTATGTATTCCTATTTTTTATCTACAGATGATAATGGATAACGAGATTCGCTCAACTTTATGCTATTTAACCATCTCTGTTCACTGAGGTCTGTGATCTACTACGAATTATTGCGGTCTCCCAGCTGTTAGGCATGCTGGTTTAATCGCGGTGGCTAATATAATGTACATTGGCCAATAGTAGTCCGTTAATGAGGTGTCCATATTGACTGACAAAATCGATAAACGCTTCTGGTAATGTTTGATCCGTTATCGATTGTTGCCAATGTGCCAGCAACAATGCCTCATATCCTTCTTTACCCGCAGCGGTATAAGAACTTGATACCCCGAGATACAGCTTTTTAGGATCAAGGGTTTGCCATTGATCTTGTTTGTAAATTTCGACTTGGGTGATCCGTTGCCCTTTAATTTGCTTACCATCATAGAAGTAACGCAATCCGTAAGGATAAGGAAAACTACCTGCGCCAGTACCCATAATACCATTATTGGTTGCCGAGTTAATTGAAGACTCAAGCGCTTCAATGACATATTTCCCTTGGATTTGGTACAAGGTCAGGGGTAACTCAAAAGGTAAAATCCGTCCTACTACATCCGCTAATGACAATTGGCCTTTATTCAACGACTGTCTAACACCGCCAGCATTATGGAGGGCAAAATCAATATTCGGTTCAATATTTTTTGCGGCTTTATACATGCTTCTACTGACCCAAGGCGCAATTTCACTGCCGTGAGGAAAATGTTTACTGGGCAGGCGAGTATGGACAAAATCGCGCGGGATATGGGTTAGAATTTGATTTTCTATTGCGTCTAATGATGGTCTATATTGGGTGTGAATGACCGAGTGGATCTCTTCATCATGTTGGGCATCTTTAATACAAGGGTGACTAAAAAGTTGTTCAATTAATGCCGCTGAAGTATGACTGTCAGCAACAGTGCCTTGTTTTGTGGTTACGGTAATCTTGTTATCGAGCATAAAGTAATTGTTACCCAACAGTTCGACAACCTTACCTTGTTGGTCAAAACATATTTCAGCTAAACCAACCGTTTCAGCATATTTACCGGCATGTAAAATCGGCGTTGAATTAATTGTTTCGCCATAAGGGATATTACTCAGGCCAATATCACTCAGCTCGCCTTGGAGCGTATGCGAGTGACCACCTACAATCAGGCTTATGCCATCAACTTTTGCGGCCAGTTCCCTATCTTGATCTAAGCCTAAATGGCTCAGGACGATAATGTGATGAATACCTTGTTGGTGCAAGCGTTGTATTGTTCGCTCCGTGGTCTCGATGGCATTGACAAAGTGGGTATCAGGATCCGGTCTGGCAATTAAGCGCATTTGATCAAGAGTGATGCCAATTATCGCTAGCTTGGTATCATAAAACGGCTTAATTAATACTTTGGCCGTTTCAGTTGAGTCATCAAAGTCGTATAGCATTGGATGGCCATAAAGTCGGCCTGTTTTCTGGCGGTCTTCCTGACTTAAATCCATATTACCGGCTAATATCGGAAAATCGATACGATTTAAAAACGCTTGAACAGGGCTGTTACCCGCATCGATTTCATGATTACCTATGACCATAGCATCGGGCTTTAGCAGGTTTAGTAAATGGGCATTGGCTGCACCTTTAAACTCTCTAAAATATAAAGTGCCTTGAAAGCTATCGCCGCCATGTAAAAATAGAAATGGAGTTTGCTGGGCCGCGGCTTGCTGTCTTGCCTGTTCTATTTGATAACCTAAACGCGCATAGCCACCAGAATGGGCTTCTAGTTTATAAGTGTGCTGTTGGGCTGTCAGGCTAAAATGGACTGGACTAGGTTCGAAGTTAGAATGAGTGTCATTAATGTGAGCAATAGATAAACGATAAATATTTGGCATTTTTTCCCTCAATTTAATGTCGGTATATTATACCCATTTCATTAAATATGTAATCACTCAGCGTTTCCCCTGGTCTTTCAATTTAAGCTTGTTGGCGCAAGAGTTGCCATGTAACGCAGAAACAGAATACCTAAGAGTCTTTTATTGATCGTACTTAACTTCAATTCTGGTATAAGTAAGATAAAGTGATATAAATTAGCGTGTTGTCTGGTTTATTAACCTTGCCTTTTGTTTTGCGAGTAAAGGCGATAATAGCGCTGTTGTTGCAAGTCAATGCCACTTCGATCGCGGGACAAAAAGCGATTTGAGAACGGTTTATTATCTTAAGGATTGTCCAGAGATGAGGTTATAGATAATAATGCGACATATTTACACTGTACTATGGTATGGATTGAGGCTAACGCAGGATTGACTATTAGCCCCGTGATCACAACAAGTTTAGTGGGTTAACAATGGTAAAACACCTTTTTTAACAATTAGTTAATCGAATTGCTGTTAACATTGTTAATGATTAAGATAAATTTGAATATACATCATTCAGTTGGTATAAAAAAGGCTATAAATTGAATGTTAATAATTGGTTAGTCTGATTTTATAGCCAATAACGGAGGCTCAATTAACCCATATTATTTTCATCGTATATGACTAAACCTTTACTTTTTATCCGTCGTTGCCAAAGTTTGCGCGCCAATGCTTGCATATTGGGCGTTAAATCCTTTGAGTCAACGATTTCTAAACCAATTAAGGTTTCGATGATATCTTCAATCGTCACAATGCCTTCGCTTGAACCGTATTCATCAACCACCAAGGCGATTTTTGAACTACGATTGATCATTAATTGAAACAGCGGCAATACTCTTACGGAAGAGGGGACGACGAGTAAATTTTTTAAATGCTCTCCAATTTCAGTATCTGGGGCTTGGCGAGACTGAAGTATAATATCATTACGATTGACATAACCAATCACATTGTCACGATCACCTTGATAAATCGGGATCCGGGTAAAAGTACTGGACAAATACTGGTCGATAAATTGCTCATTAGTGATGTGAGTTGGTAATTTAAAAATCACTGTGCGGGGGGTCATGATGTCACTGACGTGCATGTCTTTCATCGACAACATTTGCGTTAACATCTGTGATTCTTGCTCACTTAATTCGCCACTGTCTTTCCCCATTTGGGTCATTGCGCTGAGTTCTTGACGAATGTATTGACCTTTTTCGCCTTTGCCGAAGAGATTGGTGACTTTTTGAGTCATCCAAATTAAAGGCATCGTCATCTTTTCCATCCAATATAAACATAGTGATACCGATGGAGCCAATTTGCGCCAGTAATTAGCCCCTAAGGTTTTAGGAATGATTTCTGAGAAGAATAAAATTAAAAAAGTCAGAACAGCAGAGAATACGCCAAGCATTTCACTACCAAATATGATGGCCGCCTTTGCACCAGCAACAGAAGCCCCCATGGTATGTGAGATGGTATTTATCGTTAAGATAGAGACTAATGGAGAATCAATATTTTGCTTTTGCTTATCGAGGCGTGCAGCAATAAAGGGGTGAGTTTCTTTGAGGGTTTCGATATAACTTGGAGTAACAGATAAGAGGACTGCTTCAAAAATACTGCATAGAAATGAAATGAAAATAGCAAAAAAGACAATCAAAAAAAGAGTTAACATAAATGTAAGTAGAAACTTCCTCGAGGTAGACTAAATAAACTGTATCAATTCTATCATAACATCCGATGCACTCGCTACAGTGGCTAAAACACGACATGAACACGACAATAGCGATACTGAGTAAACATCCGATTCACTCTCTACAGTAACTAAAACACTATACTAGCGATACAGAGTCAACTCGATGGACTCGCGACAGAGGCTAAAACACGACACGAACACGACAATAGCGATATTGAGTAAACTTGATGGACTCGCGACAGTGGCTAAAACACGACATGAACACGACAATAGCGATATTGAGTAAACTCGATGCACTCGCGACAGTGGCTAAAACACGACACGAACACGACAATAGCGATATTGAGTCAACTCGATGGACTCGCGACAGTGGCTAAAACACGACACGAACACGATACTAGATATATTGAGTAAACTCGATGCTCGAGATACTGGCTAAAACGTGATGCTAACTGTATAATTCGCCGCCCTGTTACAGGTTTTGGTGTTTTGAGGTTAGGCAGATGAGTGTAAAAAAAATCAATTTATTAGATTTTAATCGTAAAGGACTACGTGCGTTGTTCAGTGAAATGGGCGAAAAACCGTTTCGTGCCGATCAGTTAATGAAGTGGATTTATCACTTTGGGGTCACTGATTTTGAAGAAATGAACAACATAAACAAAGTTCTACGTGGAAAATTGGCTGCGAAATATGAAATTGTTGCGCCTGAAATTGCTAATTTTCAAGAGTCTGCTGATGGCACCATTAAATTTGCGATCAATGTTGGTCAGGGTCAAGAAGTCGAAACGGTATATATTCCAGAAGAGGACCGCGCGACGTTATGCGTGTCGTCGCAAGTGGGTTGCGCTTTAGAATGTACTTTCTGCTCTACTGGTCAGCAAGGTTTTAACCGTAACTTAACGGTATCGGAGATCGTCGGTCAAGTCTGGAGAGTATCGCAATTTTTAGGTTTCCATAAAGACACCGGCGATAGACCCATTTCTAACGTAGTGATGATGGGTATGGGTGAGCCTTTGCTTAACCTTGCCAATGTGATCCCTGCGATGGATATTATGCTTGATGATTTTGGCTTTAGTTTATCTAAACGTCGCGTGACCTTATCAACCTCTGGTGTGGTACCTGCGCTTGATAAACTCGGTGACGTTATTGATGTGGCATTAGCGGTTAGTATCCACGCCCCTAATGATGAACTGCGCGATGTGTTGGTTCCGGTTAACAAAAAATATCCATTACAAGAATTTTTAGCGGGCATTCGTCGTTATTTAGCAAAGTCTAATGCAAATCGCGGCCGCGTAACGGTTGAATATGTGATGCTTGATCATATTAATGACAGCACAGACCAAGCGCATGAACTTGCAACGTTAATGAAAGATACTCCATGTAAGATTAACTTAATTCCGTTTAACCCGTATCCTGGTTCTCCTTACGGCCGTTCATCTAACTCACGCATAGACCGTTTTTCTAAAGTATTGATAGAACATGGCCTCACCGTTATTGTGCGTAAAACCCGTGGGGATGATATTGATGCTGCTTGTGGCCAGTTAGCGGGTGATATTCGTGATAGAACAAAGCGTTTAGCAAAAAAACAAATGCAACAGAATCAGATTTCAGTCACAATGGAATAACTCGTTGTTTACATAGATAATAGGCTTATAAATGATGCACGGAATGCAAAAGGTTGGTCTGATTACCTTATTGGCTTTGTCTGTCACTGCTTGTGTGACTGAGCGTACCTACAGTGGTACTGATATCCCTGTAGCTGAACGTCAGTTTGATAAGCAGGGGGCCGCTAGAGAGCGTATGCATCTCGGACTTACTTATCTAAATCGTGGTAATAGCGAACAAGCTAAGTATAATTTAAATAAAGCAGTTGAATATGCACCCAATACCAGCGAAGTTCATATGGCAATGGCTTATTATTACCAAACCGTAGGTGATTTAGAGCGAACCGAAGCATCATACGAAAAGGCCATTAGCTTTAGTGATGTCACTGGTGATGCGCGGAATAACTTTGGGGTGTTTTTGTGTCAACAAAATAAATTTGTCGAATCTGAGAAAATGTTTCTTGCTGCGATTGAAACACCTAAATATACCCGCACAGCATCGAGTTATGAAAACTTAGGGGTGTGCAGTCGCAAAGCAGGTGATAAAGAAAAAGCGCGACAGTATTTTAATATGGCGTTAAAGTATGATAAAAGACGGCAAGTAACGTTGTTAGAACTAACCGAGTTAGCCATGGAAGATGCTGACTACGGCAATGCGCGCGAACAACTCGCAAGATACCATCGAGTTGCTAGTGAATCAGCAGAAAGTTTAGCCTTAGGGATTAAGATTGAGCGGGCGGCGAACGATGTAGAGGCCGTAAAACGATTTGGCATTTTATTAATTGCGAAGTTTCCTGCATCTCCACAAGCCAAAAATTATAGAGCTAACTTGAATTAATGACTAATGAATTCGAAGTAGAACAAGACGCAGAAAAAGCGGATTTGTTAAAAGACGTAGTGACAGCCGGCACCATTTTAAAAGCGGCTCGCGAAGCAAAGGGGATCTCGATTGAGACCGTTGCAACCCAATTGCATTTACGTCCCAAGATCATCGATGATCTTGAAAATGATATTTTTATTAATATAGCTTCTATCACTTATGTGAGAGGCTATATTAAGAATTATGCTCGTTTTGTTAGCGCCGACATGGCTGTAATACAGCAATGTTTAAGCCGTCAAGTGCCTGAAATCGTGGCACCGGTAATGCAAAGTTTTTCACGTAAGACGATCCATCAAGCTCGCAATAGTCGGCTTAATTTAGTGACTTACCTTATTGTTGCCATATTAATAGCGATGCTGGTGTTATGGTGGGTTCAAAAATCATCGTTACTGACAAATGTTGATTTATCACAGCCAACCGTTGAAGAAATTGCCGCGGAAAGTAGCATGCTTGATCCGCAGCAAATCATTCGCAGTGAATCTGGACAATCGCAAGCTGAAAACACCACCAGTGAGTCAGATTATGTGACTGAAGGCATCGATAGTTCAACTGATGCAGCTAGCAGGGCTGCGATCGAAGCTGAAGATAATCTTATCCAAACAGCGCAAAACGCGGCGATCTCAACTCAGGCATTAACTCAACCGAGTACGCCATCGTCAACCATAACAGAGACGAGCGTATCAAGTTCTGAGAGTGTGTTAACGATTGAACTTTCGGGTGACTGTTGGGTTAACGTAACTGATGCCAATGGCAAAGTGATGGTTGATGGTGTGAAAAATGCGGCACAAAGAATAGAAGTCCGTGGTACAAAACCTTTTAAAGTGATCCTGGGTGCGCCTCAAGTAGCCAGTATCAGTCTCGATGGTAATAACGTCAGTTTAGCTGCGTTTTCCGACGGCCGAGTAGCAAGATTAACCCTGCCTAAAGCGTCATAATGCTTTAGCATAGCAATAGAGCATATTCGCATGTATAACGAATCCCCAATTATTCGCAGACCATCTACACGTATATATGTGGGCAATGTGCCTATTGGTGATGGTGCGCCGATTGCTGTGCAATCGATGACGAACACTAATACCAACGATGTTGAAGCAACCGTTGCGCAAATCCGGGCGTTAGAAAAAGTCGGTGCTGATATTGTGCGTATTTCTGTACCGACGATGGACGCAGCTGAAGCCTTTAAAATGATTAAACAGTCAGTGAATGTTCCCTTAGTGGCCGACATTCATTTTGACTATCGTATTGCCCTTAAAGTGGCAGAATACGGTGCAGATTGCTTACGTATTAACCCGGGTAATATTGGTAATGAACAACGTATTCGCAGTGTTGTTGAGTGCGCGCGCGATAACAACATTCCAATCCGTATTGGAGTGAATGGTGGATCGCTTGAAAAAGATTTAATGGACAAATATCGCGAGCCAACGGCTGAAGCCTTATTAGAATCAGCAATGCGTCATGTAGATATTTTAGACCGTTTAAATTTTGATCAATTTAAAGTCAGCGTTAAAGCCTCAGATGTTTTCCTTGCTGTTGCATCATACCGCTTACTGGCGAAACAAATTCGTCAACCCTTGCATTTAGGCATTACCGAAGCTGGCGGCCTGCGCGCAGGCTCAGTCAAATCAGCGGTCGGTTTGGGTCTGTTATTGGCAGAAGGCATCGGTGATACCATACGTATTTCGTTAGCGGCCGATCCCGTTGAAGAAATTAAAGTGGGCTTTGATATTTTAAAGTCTTTACGCATTCGTAGCCGTGGGATTAACTTTATTGCTTGTCCTTCTTGTTCGCGCCAAGAATTTGATGTGATTAGTACCGTCAATGAACTTGAGCGTCGTCTTGAAGACATTACCACTGCAATGGACGTGTCCATTATTGGTTGCGTGGTTAATGGTCCAGGTGAAGCACTGGTGTCAGATATTGGCTTAACTGGCGGCCATGCAAAGAGCGGTTATTATGATGGCGGAGTGCGTCAAAAAGAGCGCTTTGACAATAAAAATATTATCGATGGCTTAGAAGCCAAAATCCGTGCTAAAGCAAGCATGATGGCAAATCGCATCGCGATCACCGACAAAACTGAATAATCATTAATCCTGTGCATGACAACCTAAGTGTTGTCTATGTTGAGGGTATATTTACATTTTATTAGTGCAAGCTAATTCAAGAATTGGGCAAGTTAACAGTGGCAAAGCAAATCCAAGCTATTCGCGGTATGAATGATATTCTGCCAACGCAAAGTCCTTTATGGCAAAAAGTCGAAGCCGTATTGCGCTCATCAGTTAGTGCATTTGGTTATAGCGAAATTCGCACTCCTATTGTTGAAAGTACTGATCTTTTTAAACGCTCTATTGGTGAAGTGACCGATATTGTTGAAAAAGAAATGTACACTTTTGGCGATCGTAACAATGACAGCTTAACCTTACGCCCTGAAGGCACCGCCTCAACCGTTCGCGCGGGTAATGAGCACGGCCTTCTGTATAACCAAGAACAACGTTTATGGTATATGGGACCCATGTTTCGTCATGAGCGTCCACAAAAAGGTCGTTATCGTCAATTTCATCAGTTTGGTGTTGAAGTTTTCGGGATCGGCAGCGCCGATGTTGATGCTGAAGTATTAATGTTATCTGCCCGTTTATGGGACCAGTTAGGCATTAAAGAACATGTTGCGCTGGAGCTTAATACCCTAGGCGATCCCGCTGAGCGTGCTGCTTACCGCGATGCGTTAATTGCTTTTTTAGAGCAACACAAAGACAAATTAGATGAAGATAGCCAACGTCGGATGTATTCAAATCCATTACGTGTGCTAGACAGTAAATCGCAACAAGTGCAGGCTATTTTAAGCGATGCACCAGTATTGATGGAATACCTTGGTGAAGAATCAAAGACACATTTTTCAACTTTGTGTGAACTCTTAGACGCTGTTGGCATCCAATACACCATCAATCCGCGTTTAGTCCGTGGTTTAGATTACTATAACCGTACTGTATTTGAATGGGTTACCACTAGTTTGGGCTCGCAAGGTACGGTATTGGCAGGTGGACGTTACGACGGTTTAGTCGGTCAACTTGGTGGTAAAGATACCCCCGCTGTTGGTTTTGCTATGGGTCTTGAGCGGATTGTACTATTGCTTGAAACGCTCGAGTTAACCAGTGACATTGCCGCTGAAGTGGATGTTTATGTCACAGCAATGGGCGATAACTGCGTAGTAGAAGCCATTAAAGTGGCTCAAGAGTTGCGTCAACATTTACCAAGGCTTAAAGTCATGAGTCATTGCGGTGGCGGTAACGTTAAAAAGCAAATGAAGCGTGCCGATAAAAGCGGTGCTCAGTTTGCGTTAATTATTGGTGAAAATGAATTGGCCAGTAATCAAGTCGCTATTAAGCCATTACGAACTAACAACGAACAACAATTGGTTACGCGTAGTGAACTCGTAACTAAAATTGCAGAACTGATTTAAAAGGGGAAGTGCCAGTGGAAATTTATAGCACAGAAGAACAACAAGTAGATGCTATCAAGCAGTTCTGGAAAGATTATGGTACCTCGATTGTCGTGGGTGCCGTGGTAGGCCTTGGTGGCTTATATGGATGGAATACTTATTCAGACATGCAAGTGACGGCGGCTGAAGAAGCTTCAGAGTCATTTCAGTCTATCGTGACACAGGTGAATAATCCTGCTGCATTATTGGTTCAGGCAGAAAGCTTTGCATCAGAACATGATCAGCAAGGTTATCAAGCGCTACTCGAATTGATAATAGCAAAATCGGCAGTTGAAGCGGGTGATTTGGCTAAAGCAGAAGTTTCATTTACCAAAGTGATTGCGGCGCAACCTGGTGCTGGTTTGGGCATGGTCGCGATGATCCGTTTAGCGCGTATTCAAGCTGAGCAAAATAATGTAGGCATGGCGTTAGCCACGTTAGATCAAGTGACTGATAAAGCATTTGCTTCTCAACGTGAAGAATTAAAAGGTGACTTTTTAGTGCGTCAAGGTGACTTGGATAAAGCCAAATTAGCTTATCAAGCAGCAGTGGATAATGGTGGTGCGTTAACCAGTCCAGCGCTGACCATGAAGTTAGATAATCTAAATAAGGCATAAGGAACTTAGCCGATGAAGTCGTGGTGCAAAAATTTACTTGCCGTTGGGTTAAGTGTTGCTCTTATGTCTGCTTGTTCTTCAAGTGATGTTGAAGAAGAGCCTGTTAGTGAATTAGTTGATATACAAGCAACGGTGTTTCCTGAAATTATTTGGGATACCAGTGTTGGTGATGGCGTCGGCGATTATTATTCGCAACTTCGTCCCAGCGTCCGTTATGGCAAAGTGTTTGTTGCTGATCGCAACGGTATAGTTGTCGCTTTTGACGAAACAAGTGGTGATGAGCTTTGGAAGCAAGACTTTAATGATGTCTTCGAACAGCAGCTTGGAACCAAAACTAAAGGCATTCGTTTAGCTGCGGGTGTTACTGCGGCACGCAGTAAAGTGTTTATTGGTGGCGAAACGGGCTTATTAGTCGCGCTTGATGAGGCAACGGGTGACGTTGTGTGGTCTACGCAAGCTAATGGCGAATTATTATCGGCACCCACAGTGGCAGAAGATGTTGTCGCAGTGAATACCAGTAAAGGCACATTTGAAGCATTTAATGTCGATAACGGCGAAAAGTTATGGAGCTATGAGATGCAACTGCCAAACCTCACTTTACGGGGTACGGGTTCTGCGGTTTATGAAGCGGGCGGTTTCTTTTTAGGTTCTGCAGATGGCAAAATAGCTGTTGTTGTTAAAAGTAATGGTCAAGCAGCGTGGGAACAAACCGTTTTTAGTCCGACCGGTGCCAATGAGTTTACCCGTATGGCCGATATTGATATGACGCCATTAATATTGGGTGAGAATCTGTATGTTGCTAGTTACAATGGTAATTTAGTCTCTATGGAGCTTCGCAATGGTCGCGTAGTTTGGTCGCGTAAATACTCAAGCTTTAATGATTTGGCCGCAGCAGGTATCAGCCTGTTTTTAGTGGACGATCATAGCCGTATTTACTCAGTCGATCGCCGTAATGGTTTAGAGCTATGGAGTAATTCTGAGCTTAAAAATCGTCAGTTAACGGCTCCAGCAGTAATAGATAACTATATTGTTGTCGGTGACTTCGAAGGTTACTTGCATTTTATTGACCGTATTAGCGGTGAGGTTGTTGGCCGCATTGAAGTTGACAGCGATGGCTTATATGGCCAACCTTTAGTGGTGGATGACAAAATTTATGTTCAAGGTCGCAGCGGCAAAGTCGCCATTGTGAGTTTGAACAAACAAGAGCAAAAGAATCTTGAGGAAGATACCGAAACAGATGCGGAATAAGTCCTAGCACTATTGTTGCGTTAATTAAGGTATAATATCCTTACTAGAGCCCCTGGAAGCGTTCCGGGGGCTTTTTATTGAAAAGTTTTTTAGAGGCAAAATCATGATCCCTGTTGTGGCCCTTGTTGGGCGACCGAATGTCGGCAAATCGACATTATTTAACCGTCTTACTCGTACTCGTGATGCGTTAGTCGCTGATTTCCCTGGCTTAACACGTGACCGTAAATACGGCCGTGCATTTTTAGCTGGCTACGAGTTTATCGTTGTTGATACTGGCGGTATTGATGGCACTGAAGAGGGGATCGAAACTAAAATGGCTGAACAGTCATTGGCTGCGATCGAAGAAGCCGATGTTGTATTATTTATGACCGATGCCCGTTCCGGTCTTACCGCTGCTGATTTAGCGATTGCTCAGCATTTACGTAGCCGCGACAAGGTGACCTTTGTTGTTGCCAACAAAGTTGATGGTATTGATGCTGATTCAGCTTGTGGTGAGTTTTGGTCTCTTGGTTTAGGCGAAGTATATCAAATGGCTGCGGCACAAGGCCGTGGTGTCACCAACATGATCGACTATGCGTTAACGCCTTATGCTGAAGCTATGGGTATTGTTCGTGAATTAGACGAAGAAGGCGAACAAGTTGAGCGTGAATATACTGAAGAAGAAGCTGAAGCGGAACAAGAACGCCTACAAAACTTACCGATTAAGCTTGCCATTATTGGTAAGCCTAACGTAGGTAAATCAACGTTGATCAACCGTATTTTAGGTGAAGAGCGTGTCGTAGTTTATGACGAACCCGGAACCACCCGTGACAGTATTTATATTCCAATGTCGCGTGAAGGTAGAGAGTACGTGTTAATTGATACAGCAGGTGTTCGTCGCCGCAGTAAAGTCAATGAAGTTATCGAGAAATTCTCGGTGATTAAAACCTTAAAAGCGGTTGAAGATGCTAACGTAGTATTGTTAGTGATCGATGCGCGTGAAGGGATTGCAGAGCAAGATCTGGGTTTATTAGGCTTTACCTTAAACGCAGGTCGTGCATTGGTTATTGCCATAAACAAGTGGGATGGTATTGATCAAAAAATCAAAGACCGTGTTAAAAGTGAACTTGATCGCCGTTTAGGCTTTATCGATTTTGCGCGTATCCACTTTATTTCGGCGTTACATGGCACCGGTGTTGGCCATTTATATGAGTCAATTGAAGAAGCATACGACAGTGCGACACGTCGTGTGAGTACTTCAATGCTAACTCGCGTTATGCAAATGTCTCAAGATGATCACCAGCCACCATTGGTTAATGGTCGCCGTGTGAAATTGAAATATGCTCACGCTGGCGGTTATAACCCTCCGATTGTTGTTATCCACGGTAACCAAGTTAAGAAGCTACCTGATTCGTATAAGCGTTATATGATGAATTACTTCCGTCGTTCATTAAAAGTTGTCGGTACGCCCATTCAGTTACGTTTCCATGAGGGTGCTAACCCGTTTGAAGGTAAAACGGTGAAATTAACCGTAGGTCAAGAGCGTCGTCGTAAGCGTGCAATGAGCCATATTCGCGATCGTACTAAATAACCCGCGCTAAGGTTAAGTAATCTAGCATGTAGTTAAGTTATTTATTGCTCAAAAAGCCTGACTCGTTCAGGCTTTTTTGTGGGTGTTATCGACATGGTATGGGCTATTTATTGAGCCAGCAGAAATATAATCCATTGTGTCGCAATGTAATACATTAACCATTGGGCTAACCAATATGCAGCAAAAAATTATCGGTTATCATTTGGATGAAGAGCATCATTGGGTGGCAGAATTGGACTGCGGCCATTTTCAACATGTGCGCCATAATCCGCCGTGGACCGTTCGCCTGTGGGTAACAACTGTTGCCAGTCGGCAACAGAAATTGGATATGGTTCTCAGTTGCAAAAAATGCGATGTCGCGGCACCGCCAGATAGTATCGGCTAAATTAAGTTTGCTTAGCTTAAGACGTTAAATCAGCAGTGGCTCGGCAAAACCATAAATAAGCGGCTATGTAAGCACATATAATACTGTCCATTATCATTGATAACCAAAAGCCATCGACAAAAGATTGATTGGCATTGCTCAATACTAGGCTAATAAAAAACAGCTTTTCAATTAGCGCAATGCAAAACAGTGGTTTTATCCAAGTTGAACGGACCATGGCAATAAAAAAACTGCATCCGAGCATTAATACCATAAATCCCCAATGCTGAATAAATATCGTATTGTCGACCACATAGGTTAGTTGGTTAAGATTTTCGACGGCCCATTGAGGAAACAAAGTATAAAGTCCACCTAATGAGGTTCCAAGACCTGCAAGGAATAATGCCGCTTGTCGGCTTTGGTTAAAAATATGCGTCACCTGTGACTCCCTTCAATGTTCTTTTTCGCAATAATGTCATGTTTTAGTTTATCTTTCGATTAATGCCATTCATAAGTGATTGTTAAGATTTGGACGTTATAATGGCGCCATCATCATAATCCTATCGAGGTTTTCCATGCAAACACAGACTACTTATCCACTGCTACACCGTTTACTCCATTGGGGACTAGCCTTGACCATGATGGTCATGTTGTTAACCATATTATTGAGGCTTGGCTGGATGGAGAAAAACCACATGGCCGCCATTATTCATCAAGGCCTAGCCAAAATAGATCTTATTATTACGGATAGCCAATCGGTGAGCATTGCTAAAAGTATTCGCGGAGTGATGTTCCAATGGCATATTTACTTTGGTTATGCAGTGGGCGTATTTTTGCTGGCTCGTTTTGTTTATATGGCTAAATTTGGTCTGCACTATCCATCACCTTTCTCGCGCCAAGCGACCACAAAACAAAAGTTTCAAGCATGGGTGTATTGGGTATTTTATGCAGGTGTTGCGCTATCTGTGATCCTCGGCCTGTTGCTCAAGTTTGGCCCTGAAGCGATAGAAGATCAGGTTGAAACAATTCACAAGCTAGCACTTTGGTATTTTGTTCCTTTTATTGGTTTACATTTAGCGGGGATTTTAGTGGCTGAGTCGGGAAACGATAAAGGCCTAGTGTCTAAAATGATTGGTGGCTAGTATTAGTGCCTGTTGATCGTTAACGATCCATGTTGCAGTAGTTTGTAGTGATGTTATCAAGGCGGGGCTTATGACCTGCAGTTGTTCTACGTCAATAATCATAACCTAATAGAAAGAAGCCACAAAAGCTGCCCATAAGATATGTTGCCATTGCTTAAGTAAATCTTAAGATTGGTAGCCTATGTTGTGGGCAATCTGTTCATTAGGTGAAAATATGATGTCAATTGGGTTATTTTCTCATTTTCGTAAAATCAAGTTTATAGCGTTAAGTTTAGCTGTAGGGTTAGGTGTTAACACCCAAACTCAAGCGGCTCCCTCATTAGAACACAATGTATTGAATCAACAAGGCGCAAGCGTTAGTTTGCAAGAGTTTGCTGGCAAAGTGGTTTATGTCGATTTTTGGGCATCATGGTGTGGCCCATGCCGTAAATCATTTCCTTGGATGAATGCAATGCAGGCTAAATATCAACAGCAAGGTTTAGAGGTGGTAGCGATTAATCTTGATGTTGATAGCGCATTAGCTCATGAGTTTTTGAGTAAGCTGCCGGCACAATTTAATCTTCGTTTTGATCCAGAGGGTGATGTTGCGCACGCCTTTGAATTACAAGGTATGCCAAGTAGCTTTTTGTTTAATCGCAAAGGTGAATTAGTGCAAAGCCACGTGGGATTTTATCAACAAAATATTCCCGCATATGAACAAGAAATCCAAATGTTGTTACAGGAGTAATCATATGACAAAACCGTGGTGTCAACAATTAGCCAAGACAGTTGCTGTTATCGCTGTCGTGAGTAGCCTGGTAGGGTGTTCGAGCCTAGGTGTACAACCTTGGGAGAAAGATCAATTAGCCCGTGCAGACATGGCCTTAAACAGCGAAAAGCTCGATCTCGCGTTAGATGATCATATTTATTTTAGTAAAGAAGGCACCAGTGGTGGTCGTTCATTAGCGGGCGGAGGTTGTGGATGCAACTAACATCTAAGCAAAGTATTGCCAGTGCATTGGCGTTAGCAAGTTGTAGTTTATTGAGCCAACAGGTCAGCGCTGCAGATTCGGCAGAGTCTGGTGCTGTGAATGATGATTGGAAAGTCGACGCCGCCATTATGTATTATGGTGAGCAAGATAGAGTTCAAGCTGCTGAAGCGATTGGTAATGTGCAAAAAGCGTTTGGTGACAGTTCGCTATTGGACATGAAAATTGTGGTCGACAGTTTGACCGGCGCATCTGCCTCAGGTGCGGTTGCACAAAGCGAAAGCCAAACCTTTACTCGTCCTTCTGGTGACGGCCAATATAACGTTGCCACAGGTGATACACCGCTTGATGATACTTTTCATGATACTCGTGTTCAGCTGAGTGCGAATTGGCAAGAAGTGATTAATCAAGATTGGACCGGTAATATAGGCGTTTATGGCTCCAAAGAGTTCGATTACCTATCGATGGGTATTAACGGTGGCCTTGAGCGTAGCTTTAATAAAAATAACACCACGTTGTCGTTATCGGGTGCATTTACTAATGATGTGGTTGATCCTGTCGGTGGACGCCCTGTGGCAATGTCTGAAATGGTGTTTCGTGGTGATTATGGCAACGATGCCGATTATCAAGCTGCCTTTGATCAAACTCGTTTAGCGGGCGATGATACCAAACAAACTAGCGATATCATGTTTGGCGTGACACAGATTATTAATCGTAATTGGTTGATGCAGGCTAACTACGGTTTATCCAGTGTGTCAGGTTACATGACTGACCCGTATAAAATTCTCAGTGAAGTCGATATCAACGGTAAAACCCAAGCTTACCGCTACGAGAATCGTCCTGACTCACGTCTTAAGCACAGTGTGTTTTTACTCACTAAAGGTGCCTTGGATTCTGGTGTAGTCGATTTTTCATATCGTTATAGTACGGATGATTGGGATATTCAGTCACAGACTTTAGAAACTCATTATCGATACTATTTTAGTCCAAGCATGTACGGGCAATTGCATTTGCGTTATTACCAGCAGCAAGCGGCTGAGTTTTATCAACCCTTTTTGATGAGCGGCGATGCCATACCTGAGTATGCCAGTGCTGATTATCGTATTAGTGATATGACGGCTTATACTATTGGGCTTAAGTTTGGTCAGCGTTTATCGGGTGGCCATGAATTGAGTTATCGTCTTGAGTATTACCAGCAAAATCCTGAAAATAATGGCACAGAGATACCTGGTCAGTTGCAAAATTACGATTTATTCCCTGCGGTAAAAGCAATCATAGCCCAAGTGAGTTATTCGTTTTAAGATGAGAGTATCATCAATAAACAGAGTGATTTAACTTGCTTAAACCACTAACTAAAGTGTCAAAAGCCCCAACAGTGATGAGCTTACAGCCTCGTCCTTGGGGCTTTTTAGGTTCATTTAACGCCATGGCAAGTCCGTGTGAGTTGTTAATGGCGGTTAATGACGAGCACATTGCTAGGCAAATGCTAAATCTTGCTTATGATGAGGCAAAGCGTATCGAACATAAATTTAGTCGTTTTATTGAGGGTAATGTGGTGTGGCAGTTAAACCATGCTCAAGGTGAAACGACACCGATTGATGCCGAAACGCTTCATTTACTAACGTTCGCCCAGCAATGTTTTCAATTAAGTGAGGCGGCGTTTGATATTAGTGCTTGCCCATTAATGGCATTATGGCGCTTTGACGGCAGCCATCGTGTGCCTAGCCAAACTGATATCGATGATGCCTTGCAACATGTCGGTTTTGCTCATATTGAATTGACTGACACGACGGTTTTTATGCCTGCAGGTATGAGTGTCGACTTTGGCGGTATTGGCAAAGAATATGCGGTCGATCGCACCGCGCAATTATTGGCTCTACGTTGGCCAAAAACGTCGGTGCTAGTCAATTTTGGTGGTGATATTGCTTGCCCTATTAGCAAGGATGATGGCTGGCAAGTGGGCATTGAAAATCCGCAGAAGCTTGATAACGCTGCAGCATTATTAACCATTCGCCAAGGTGCATTAGCCACCAGTGGCCATACCCGCCGCTATATTGAGGTCGCTGGTAAGCGTTATGGACATATTATTAATCCTAACAATGGTTACCCGGTTGAACAGGCGCCATTATCTGTCACAGTGCTGGCGCCCAATTGTGTCATGGCGGGAATGTTAGCCACCATGTCGATGTTAAAAGGACCTGATGCTGAAGACTTTTTACAGCAACAAGGTGTCGATTTTAAGGTGTTTCGGTAAATAATAAGGACAATCAATGCGGGTATTGTTAGTTGAGGATAATAAGCTTTTAGCGCAAGGCTTAATGATGGGCCTTGCCAAAGAGGGTATTCAAGTCGATCATTTACCGTCCTATAAGCAGGCGCAGGTAGCGTTAGAGAATGAAGATTTTAGTGCGATTATTTTGGATCTTGGTTTGCCCGATGGCAATGGTGCTGATTTATTAAAACAGTGGCGTAGAAACGGTATCTCATTACCGATTATTGTGTTGACCGCCAACACGGATTTTGACACGCGCTTGATGTGTTTAGACATTGGCGCTGATGATTATTTAAGTAAGCCCTTTGACGTAAGGGAATTAATTGCCAGGCTCAAAGCGATCATTCGTCGTCAGCATGGTTTAGATCATAACCAATTCAGTTATGGGGCGTTAGCGATTGATTTTACCCGCTGTGACGTGCATTTTCGTGATCAATTAATTTCATTGTCTCGGCGTGAATATCAACTCTTGTTAGAGTTTGCTCAGTCAGCTGGGAGAGTGTTAACTCGCAGTCAACTCGAACAATTAACGTATGGCTGGGATGAGGTGGGCAGCAACTCGATTGAAGTCCATATTCATCATCTACGAAAAAAAATGGCCACTGAATTGATTAAAACCGTGCGCGGTATTGGTTACATTTTAATGGAAATTGTATAATTTACACGTTAAGCTAAACCATTAAAAATAATAAGATTATGTCAATATCATAAGGATGTTATGTTTTCGCTGCGACTATTATCAAGCTTGCTTATGTTGGTAGGTATTATATTAACCGTCACATTTTCGAGTCTATTAAGCACGCGAGATTCTATCTATGAAGTGGAAGAATTATTTGACGCGCAAATGGTTCAAACAGCCAAAATGCTGGAACAGTTTTATGTGGATCAGCTGACCGAAGAGCAACTAGCACAACTGATCTCAGTGCCAATCTTGTTTCATGTCGATGATTCCAATATCGAAACCTTTGCAGATCAAACTAACCCTGAAACATTATCCTATGAACATAAGCTCTCATTTCAATTACTGTCTGCAACGGGGGCGTTGCTGGCTTATTCTGATAGTTCAGGTAAAGAGCTACTGACAGACTTTACCCCAGGTTATGCCATCAAAATTATTCAAGGCGATAAATGGCATGTTTACAGTCTGTTCTCTAAACCTAATCAAGTATGGATAGTTACAGCGCAACGGGATGATGTTCGCCGAGAGTTAGTATCATTAATCATCAGTAACACTTGGCGATCGCCATTAATCATTACCCCCATCATAATGTTTTTTATGTTGCTGCTAACCTATTATTTATTTAAACCGGTTAAGTTATTAGAGCGCCATTTAGATAATCGTGCGGTTCAAGATCTAACCCCCATTGATATCAAATTACCGAAGGAATTAATTTCAACGCAATATGCATTAAACAGTTACTTATTACGCATTGCTGACACCATGATCCGTGAACGCCGTTTTAGCGCAGATGCTGCCCACGAATTAAAAACCCCTTTGGCGATTATTAAATTGCACAGTGATGGATTACGTGATGTGTTAACGGGGGCCGACGATGCAGTACAGCAAGAGGCTTTGCCTTATATTCAGGCCATGAGCGAAGGCGTTAATCGTATAAGCCATACCGTGGAGCAACTGTTGCTGTTGTCGCGTGTTGATGCCATTGAGGCGTTAAATATAACCGATTGTAAGCTGCAAAATATTATGGAGAACGTGATTAATCAGCTATTACACGTGATTGCTGATTACGAATGGCATATCGTTATTCCCCCCGAGATGACCATTAATGCCGATCAATTTTACCTCGAATTGGTACTGAAAAACATCATCGAAAACGCCTGCAAATACAGCCCTCTAGAATCATTAATTGCCATTAAGGTTTCTGAAGATGATCAGCAGACGATGGTTTGTGTGATGGATCAAGGTCGCGGTATGTCTGATGAAGAAATCAATTTAGCAAAAAACCGATTTTATCGTGTTGATGAAAATGCCTCACAAGGAGCCGGTTTAGGCTTGTTTATTTGCCAGCATATTATCAGTTTGCATCATGGTGAGCTAACCTTTAATCGGGTAGAACCTCATGGACTAAATGTGTGCATTGTATTACCGCACGCTCACACTCAGGTTTAACCTGAGTCTCCTCTGCCGCACTGATTCACTCAAAAAACAACATGAGAGGGGGATACTACTCATGCTGTTTTTTCGCGAGTGTTTATTGACCTACTGTCTTTCTCTTGAGTGTTTACTGTCCTTTGATTGGCTTGCATGGCGTGATGATGAATTATCTCGTTGCTGACTCTTCGAGCGTGAAGCGTGTTGAGGCGCCGCTCTCGTTGTTGAACGATCTTGCTGGCTTTGCGGTTCGCTTCTGCGTGTTTGTTTAGCTTGCTTTTGCTGATGGCGCATGGCGTTAACTTGTGGCTGACGCGCTTTTTCAACTCGGGTATTACGTTGAGCTTGTTGTAATGCTTGAGTGCGTGGTTTATTTGTCACATTAGCCACGGGTTTCGCATTATATTTACGGGCTGTTTGAGTCACGTCGCGTTGACGGCTGTAGTGGGATTTTGTTGGCTCGCCTTTACGATCAAACGATTTAGCCTGTGCCGTCGGGCGCTGCTGACTTAACTCGCGCTTTAGCTGAGTACTTCTGTGTTCAAGTGGCTCATTACGGTTAACGCCTCTTACCGCTAAGTTATGGCTACGCTGGTCCTGTTTGCTATTATGGTTTATCTGTTTACGCTGATCGTTAACCTTGGTTGAGTAATGACGAGACTCATTAGCTCGCTGACGTTTAGGCTCATGAGAATAACTTACTTTCTGGTTATGTTTTTCATAATGGCCATTGTAACGTTTGCTGATCACTTGGCTGCGATAGGCGACGCCTTTGCGATGCTTAGGCTTATGTTGCCAATGCTGTGCACCATGGCTGTAGGTTATTTTACGTGGTGTGTAGTAACGATAGTGTGGACGCACTGGTACCGCAATCACGCGGCGGTCATGCCAATGAAAGCTACTAAAAAAGAAGTTAAAACTAATCCGCACTCCGCTGTCCCCAAAAATGGCACTGTGATTAGGGCGATAATTCACATATGCAGGCGCATGCCAATAAACGGGTGGGTAACGGTTCCAGCGCCAGTTGCCGTAAACAATACGGCTATCGTAATAAGGCACATAAACAATTTCTGGGCGAGCCGATTCAATAATGATCCGGCGCTCAACCCGCGAGACTTTCACTTGCTCAAGGTCAGCCAAGTTATTGGCTTCATCAGCTTGCTGTCTTAGGGATTGAATGGTGTCCAACATGCGGCCTTCATCTTGTAAAAAGGCATCGCCTATGTTTTGTGTCCAAGCTAAATCATCATTTAAACGCTGTAATACATTTGGAAATGCCACCAAGGCTTTGACGCTTTGGTCCCAGTCTTGCGACTCTACGTCGGTCATGATTTGGTTAGTGTCGCGATCACCTTGGTTAGATGACCAACGCTTAGCTTGCACTATTTCTAACGGATAGGTTGACGCAATTAAGATGTGGGTTAATAAGCTGTCTGGATATAGCGCAATGGGCGCGAGCATTTGAGCCAACTCTGCATCACTGACCACACCCTCTTCGGCGGGGTAAGTGTATGTATTGGTTGGCTGCGCCGCTTGCACACTCGTTAATGGTATAAAGACCAAAACTAAGGCAAGTAGCGCCTGAGCGGGTGCGTGAATGGCTTTTTTCATGTTATCTCCAGTGTCATTGATGACTGTTAACTCGATAATAACGGCTTGAAGATGAACATAAGCTGAAAGCGGATAATTGAAATTCACAGAGTAGGTAGTTAATTTACCGCGCTGCCTAAAGCCGATTTTTACTGTTCAAAGGTAAACTCGAACTTGGCCCCCTGTAATGACGCTGATTGACCGACGGTTAAGTTGCCATGGTAACTGTCGACAAGATCTCTGACGATGGCCAGTCCGATCCCGTGACCTTGAGCATAAGTGTCTGCACGGATCCCACGCTCAAAAATATGTTGCTGTTTTTCTTCAGGAATACCCTCACCATCATCTTCAATGGTCATCCACAGCTGATTGTCTTGCTGTTTAAGGGTGAGTGTTACCCTTGTTTTAGCCGCTTTACAGGCATTGTCGAGCACATTGCCAAGCATTTCGGTTAAGTCTGCTTCATCGCCTTTAAAACGGGCTTGTTTGTTTGGATGATACTCGATGGTAAGATTTTGATGTTGGTAAATCTTAGTTAACGTTCTGACTAACCTGACGGCAATGCTGTCAACACTTATCCCTATATGCCAACCGCTACCAGCGGCACTTTGTGCCCGCCTGAGTTGATAGGCAATAATCTGGTTGATGCGATTAATTTGTTCGGTCGATGCTTCGCTTAAATCGGCTTGGGTTTGAATGACCGCTAAAGGTGTTTTTAAACTGTGGGCTAAATCAGCTAAGGCATTACGGTAGCGTTTACGTTGATTTTGTTCGGTTTGTAATAAGGTGTTTAATTGTTTGGCTACTTTTTGCAGTTCCACAGGGTAGTGGGTGCTCAGCTGCATCGACGTGCCTTGTTCTACTGCAGTGAGTTCTTGGCTAAACTGACCTAAAGGCTTTAGAGTCCACAATAACCAACTTAGCTGCACTATGACCAATAAGGCGGTTAAGATCAGCAACCAAGTCCACAAGGTATTGGAGAACTTTTGGATTTGTTGCAGGTATTCTTGTTTGTTTTTTATAATGTGCAGCGTCATGGTAAAAGGCTGTTCGCTAGTGGCAAAACTGACGCTAAAACTATATATCAACAGAGGTTTATCATTAATCATTATCGAGTCGAACGTGCTTCTGCCCGTCGCGGGTTTAGGCAAGTTAATGGGTGTGTTGAGACCGAGAAATGAATTGGAAGTCCACAGTAATTGATAGTCTTTGGTGGTGATCAACGCATAAAGGCCTGAACCAATCACATTGAACTGATTTTCAAGTAAATGTGACGGCATTTGTAACTCATTATCTTCCACTTCTGCCATAGCTAAAACAGAGTAAACATACGCCTTTAACTGGTTTTTGGCGGCAACATTTACCTGGGTCTCAAAGGCATTGTTAAGGGTAATGCCAATAATGGGCAGCAACACCAAAATCAGCAATAAGGCACTGACAACAATGCGAACTTTAAGCGAACTCAGTAGGTTATGCATCTTGGTCTAATTGGCGCAGACGATAACCTTGACCACGCAGGGTTTCAATCAATTGGTATTGATTGTCTGGGTCGAGTTTTTTACGTAACCGACGAATGAAAACTTCAATAACGTTGGAGTCTAAATCAAAATCTTGGTCATAAATATGTTCGATTAAACTGCTTTTTGAATGCACAGATCCCGGATGTAACATCAGATATTCAAACAACTTATATTCTGAGCCACTTAAATTAATCACTTGCAAGTGCTTTTTAATTTCAAAACTGCGGGTATTAATACTAAATGGCCCGTTGTGGATTACTGGGCTGGCTTTACCTGCCGAACGTCTAATTAAGGCATTAACACGGGCGACAAGTTCTTCTAGCTGAAAGGGTTTACTTAAGTAATCATCTGCGCCGGCATCTAAACCAACCACTTTATCTTGCCAACTGTCTCTAGCGGTTAAAATGATAATCGGGTAGCTGATGTTTTGCTGACGTAAGAGGCTGATTAATGATAAGCCATCGAGCTTGGGTAAGCCTACGTCGATAATCGCCACATCATATTGATATTCTTGAGCCTGAAATAAACCTTCTTCACCATCACTGGCGACATCAACGGTATATTGCGCCTCGATAAGATGGCGTTTGATATTATCTTGCAAGGCTAAATCGTCTTCGACGAGTAATAATCTCATGGGTTAGTTCCTTGTGACCGCGCCATTAGTAGCATCCACTGACACATAAAAAATCACCCCATCATTGGTGAGTAATTTAATCCTATAACCCGAGTGTCCATTGACGTTAGCTGATTGTACTTTTAACACTTTGCCCGAATAGCGACGTTGAGCTATCTGTACGGCTTGCCGGGCGCTAGTGACCACCAGATTATTATGTTGATTATTGTTCTGACGACTATTGTTGAGGCCGGGGGAGAAGTTAACGTCTGTGGAATAAGATAAAACAGAAGCGTAAGACGAAACTGAACACGTCAGTGAAAGTATCGCTAACATCAGGCTTAACATGATGGCATTTACGTTGAGCATACGCTGCATATTGTGATCCCTAATAACCTCATTGTTGCCAGTGTAAAAGATCTCTTTCGATATAGAAACATCTACTTAACGTAACCTAATTGAGAAAAGTCTCTACAAGTATAGATAAAGTTAAATTCTTGGATAATTTGCCAGTGCAGTATACGTTCCAGCAGATGAACATTAACTGAATGGTTTTTAGGTTATACCGAGCCTTAGCTGTATCGGTTTATGGTAGGGGCGTTAATCGGTCGGTGTTTTTCAAGGTAGTCAGCCTCGTTGTTATAATCAGCTTATGTTCAGCTTATGTTCATTTTGAGTAGGTTTTAATGGCCTTAATATCAAGACTGTGAGGAATGAACATGAAACATAATACTGCGAAAACAGCTAACGTATCGACACTGAATACCCAAGTGAAATGGGGGCTAAGTTTGTGTGTTGCCAGTGCGCTTTGGTTAAGTTCGCCAGCAGTACATGGCGCTGAGCGGTTATCTGAACAAGCTTTGGGTACATACAGTCAGGCAAGAGTCATTAATCTCCAAACACCCGAATCTGAAGCCGATAAATTGGCTAGGGTGGATGCGTTGCATGAGCAAGCTAAGTTGTTAAGCAGCGCCGACAATGTGACTAAAAAAGTCACCCGTGAACAGGTGATGGCCAAAAATCAAAAAGTCGCTGCCACTGCAGCAAACCAACAACAGCGGGCATTAGCTCTGCAAAACCAAGTTGTTTACTACGATTTTTCATTCTATGCTGCCGATTCTCGCTTATATGATGACTACGATTACGATGGCTTTTATCAAACATTTAGTGTGACTTTTGATGCAGACATTAATAGCAGCTCGGGTGACATTCAGGCCGATGTATTTGCCGAATTATATTTAAGCCAAGATGGTGGACCGTGGATCCATTATTACTCGACGGATGTATTCACCTTAAATGCAGACGCTAGCAATGATGATTATGAAGTGTAATGGTCTAATGAAACTGTAGAGATTTATAGCTTAAAATAAGCAAAATCTTAAAGGTATTTATTATGATTAGAA
>NZ_JBEOPP010000041.1:0-42396 GCF_040310185.1 Shewanella sp. T24-MNA-CIBAN-0130
ACGTTGCTAACATGAACATCTTTCGATTTTTCATTCAGCGGCCGTTGACGCTAGGTCGTTGGCTTGGGGTGCGTATTCTACGCTTTCCCGTTGTTGCGTCAAGTGTTTTTTCAAACTTTCTTTTCGCCTTGAACTCAGTGTTTTGAACCACTTAATTCAACCTAACTCGGTGACTGCTTTCGCTGTCTGCCGTGTCAGTGGATGCGCATTATAGGCAATACAAGATTTAGCGCAAGCCCTTTTTCAATGGATTTATCAAAACAACGCCTAACCGAACACAATTCAAACAAAGCGATGTTAAAACGATTAAAATCACATCAAAACCTATCAATTCATAACTTAATTAGTCCTTTTATTGTTTGTTCTTGTTTGTTTACTCATACAAGAAACAATAAAAGGGAAACTAACTATAGTACAAATTTGCTGAATGAAAACACAAATGGCGATTAGATCATATTAAAATGAAAGATGCCTACTGCTAAGTAGGCATCATTAAGCAATCAAAGAAGACTAGTTGGAAGTTAGAGGTGGACTTAACAGAGCTTAAAGCAATGAGGCTCCATTAATAGCAGGTCTTATTGGACATCATCTTTTTGTTGTACTTTATCAGTTGGTGCTGAATGGGAAGATGAATGGCTATGGTTATCAGACTGAGTGGTTTTTTTGCTTATCGGTTCATCACCCATTATGTGTTCTACTTTTAGCTTCTTAATCGTTTTGATAGTGATCACGGGTCCAGAGAGTGCATATATATAGAAACCAAGACAAAGTATGATTGCAGGTTCTACAGAGATAATAACGAAGACCCCTACCAGCAATAACATAACAATGAAATTCACTTTCCCCCGCCAGTCTACTTCCTTAAAGGAATGATAACGGAAATTACTCACCATCAGTAAACCCGTTAACGCAGTGATGATTGCCACTATATAGCTAATATCTGTAGGGTCGACTTCATATTTAGTGCCGCTCCAAATACTCCCAGCAATTAATGCAGCAGCTGCAGGACTTGCAAGCCCTTGAAAAAATCGTTTATCCGCCACACCCACTTGAGTGTTAAATCGAGCTAATCTTAATGCTGCACATGCACAATAGATAAATGCAGCTAACCAGCCGATTTTACCTAAATCCTGCAGGGCCCAGTTGTAGGCAAGAATGGCTGGCGCCATGCCAAATGAAACCATATCGGCCATACTGTCATATTCAGCTCCGAAATCACTTTGTGTATTGGTAAGCCTTGCGACTCTGCCATCAAGTCCATCACAAATCATGGCAATAAAGATAGCAATTGCAGCAGACTCAAAGTGGCCGTTCATTGATGAAATGACAGCATAGAAACCAGAAAACAATCCTGCTGTTGTAAATAAGTTAGGTAATAGGTAAATACCTTTATTTTTTACTGGGTGATCAGGCGATTTTTGCATACACTTCAATCATTACCGTTTTAGATGTTGAATTTATACTCAAAGATAGCATATTTTGAAACATTCAAGCATAACGTCAATTAGCTCTAGGATACTCACATGAGAATTATGCGGATAGTGATTGGTTTGGCCACGTTAGCATTTAGTACATCCACACTAGCGGCGGCGATTTACACTTGGGTCGATACTGCTGGTGTTGTACATTACAGCCAGCAACAACCCTTGAGTGTAGATGCTCGCAAGATTTATAGTGAAGATATAGAACCATCGAAAATTGGAACTCACACCCCACAAAAAAAGGTCTCAACTAAAGTGGAGTCTGAATTAGAACGATCGGCAAAAATCATTAATGAAAAAGATAAGCAACAGGCCAAAGATATCTGTGAAAGTGCTAAGCACAGCCTTAATGTGTTAAAGAGTCACAGCAAATTAAATCAGCAAAATAAAGATACTGGCGAGTCGGTCGTAATGACAGAAGAGCAAAGGCAAGCTGCAATTGCTGAAAATACCGAACGAGTTAGCTTATTTTGTCAGAGTAAATAATAGAAAAAGGGAGCTGATGCTCCCTTTTTTATGCCGATGTCATCTAATAATTCTCAATAACATTATTGAATAAATGCTAGCTTGCCATCTTCCACTATGACTTTAATCATTTTACCCGGTAGCAATTGACCCCGAAGTAATTTTTGAGCTAATGGATTCTCTACTTCTTGTTGTAATGCTCGTTTTAACGGCCTTGCACCATAAACAGGATCGAATCCAGCTTCAGCGATTAATGATAATGCCGCATCAGACAATTCAATATCGAACTCCTTTTCAATCAAACGTTTGCGCAGCAACTCAAATTGAATACTGGCAATATGCTTGATGTTTGCAGCGTCTAAGGGATGGAATACCACAGACTCATCGATTCGATTTAAAAACTCGGGACGGAAACTTTGCGTCACAACATTCATAACCCCAGCTTTCATCTCCTCATATGTCGTATGACCAAAGCCCTCTTGGATAATATCTGACCCAAGGTTTGAGGTCATAATAATCACAGTGTTTTTAAAATCGACCGTTCTACCTTGACCATCGGTTAAGCGACCATCATCTAACACTTGCAGTAATACATTAAATACATCCGGATGCGCCTTCTCAACTTCGTCTAACAAAATGACAGAGTAAGGTTTACGACGTACCGTTTCGGTTAAATATCCGCCTTCTTCATAGCCAACATAACCGGGAGGAGCCCCGACTAGACGCGACACAGTGTGTTTTTCCATAAACTCAGACATGTCGATACGTACCAAAGCGGATTCGCTATCGAATAAAAATTTAGCTAACGCCTTACACAGCTCAGTTTTACCGACACCTGTCGGTCCAAGGAATAAAAATGAACCGATTGGACGTTGAGGATCGGCAAGACCAGCACGACTACGACGAATAGCATTCGATACTGCATCAACGGCTTCATTTTGACCGATGACACGTTGGTGGAGTGCATCCTCCATGTGTAACAGTTTTTCTCGTTCACCTTCAAGCATTTTTGACACCGGAATACCGGTGGCTTTTGATAGCACTTCAGCAATTTCAACATCAGTAACTTTATTACGCAGCAATGTCATATCTTGCATTTCAGCTTGTGATGCTAAATCCAACTGTTTTTCAAGCTCAGGAATACGCCCATATTGCAATTCTGACATTCGAGTTAAGTCACCGGCGCGTCGAGCCACTTCCAAGTCCATTCTCGCTTGTTCGAGATCGGCCTTAATGTGCTGTGTGCCTGCCAATGCGGCTTTTTCGGTATGCCAAATTTCATTCATCTCAGCCGCTTTACTTTCAACATCTCTCAATTCATGTTGTAAAAAATCAAGACGTTTACGACTGGCTTCATCGGACTCTTTACTTAACGCTTGTTCTTCTAACTTAAGCTGAATCGCACGACGTTCTAATCGATCTAGCGCTTCTGGCTTAGAGTCAATTTGCATCCTGATACTAGACGCTGCTTCATCAATTAAATCGATGGCTTTATCAGGCAATTTTCTATCTGAAATATAACGATGCGACATCGTAGCGGCGGCCACAATAGCAGGATCGGTAATCTCAACATGGTGATGTAATTCGTAACGCTCTTTTAAACCACGTAAAATGGCAATCGTGTCTTCAACACTGGGCTCATCTACAATCACTTTTTGAAAGCGACGTTCTAGTGCGGCATCTTTCTCAATATATTGTCGGTATTCATCGAGTGTTGTGGCCCCGACACAATGCAAGTCACCACGAGCCAACGCGGGTTTAAGCATATTACCGGCATCCATCGCGCCCTCGCCTTTACCGGCTCCCACCATAGTGTGTAACTCATCAATGAATAAGATGACTCGGCCTTCTTCTTGGGATAGCTCATTTAAGACCGCTTTTAAACGCTCCTCAAACTCACCGCGGTATTTGGCTCCCGCAATTAACGAGCCCATGTCTAATGATAATACCCGCTTATTTTTAATCCCTTCAGGGACTTCACCATTGATAATACGTTGCGCTAACCCTTCAACAATGGCGGTTTTACCCACACCTGGCTCACCAATAAGTACTGGGTTATTTTTAGTGCGGCGTTGTAATACTTGAATAGTGCGACGGATCTCTTCATCACGACCAATAACAGGGTCTAATTTACCTTGCTCAGCGCGCTCAGTTAAATCAACGGTAAATTTTTTCAATGCTTGGCGTTGATCTTCAGCATTGGGATCATCGACTTTCTGTCCGCCACGCATGTCCTCGATGGTTTTCTCCATTAATTCTTTACTTGCACCAGAGTCTTTTAATGCTTTGGCAAGGGGATCATTATTTTCCAATCCGGCCAAGACAAACAATTCCGATGAAATGAATTTATCTTTACGCTTTTGAGCCAGTTTGTCACACAGATTCAGTAAACGAATTAATCCCTGTGACAGCTGAACATCACCACCAGTACCTTCAACTTGCGGTAAACGCTCTAACTCTTGACTAATAGCTGAGCGAAGTGCGCTTACGCGAATACCCGCTTGGGTGAGTAAAGAATGAATAGAACCAGAATCTTGATTTAATAGCGCCATCATTAAATGAAGAGGTTCAATAAATTGATGATCGCGTCCCAATGCTAGTGATTGGGCATCAGAAATGGCAATTTGAAACTTATTAGTCATACGATCGAGTCTCATACAATCTCCTAGGATCTGATACTAATATAACGGGAAATTAATTCAGAAATGAATAATTTGTTAACTTAAAGATGGGGGGCATTTAATGTAAATTCAAGCTTAAAACATAACCTAGATCAAAAAATTGTTGTTTTTTTGAGCGCCATAACAAAATTTAGGCCTTAAGCCAGATTAGCGAAGCCATTCGACCCGTTTGTTTGTTGCGACGATAAGAAAAGTAATCAGGATCGGTAAAGGTACACACATCAGCACTATAGGTTTGAATTACACCAGCTGCAGACAAACGCAACCTTGCTAATCCGACCAAATCGCCTAAATACTTGCTGTTGTGGCCAACAAAGTGCATTGAAGCTTGTGGGTCTTTATTGATAAAAGCATCACGCACCTCACTGCCAACCTCAAAGGCAGAAGGGCCAATTGCAGGCCCTAAGTATGCGATCAAACTTGACGGTGGAGAATGAAACATCGCCAATGCCTGCTCGATAACGCCCTCACACAAACCTCGCCATCCAGCATGAACAGCGGCTACTTCACTGCCTTGTTGATTGCACAACAATATGGGTAAACAATCGGCGGTCATTACCGTGCAAACATGGCCAAACTGATTACTGTAACTGCCATCCGCTAATGCTATAGCGCTACCTGGTATCAATGTTTGTACATCAACAACGTTAGTACCATGAACTTGCTCGAGCCAAGTTGGCTCAGCTGGCAACGACAATCGTTGGCGTAAAATGGCACGATTAGCCAATACATGTTGAGGCTTATCACCTACATGGAGCCCTAAATTTAGACTATCAAAAGGGCTTAAACTGACACCGCCATAACGATTAGTCATCGCAATGGCGACATTATCAGGTATTGGCCAATCGTGCTTGAGCATTATAAATACACTATCGGATGAAGCTCAGTATCTACTCGAAGTGCTTTTGTCAGCTCAACCATGTCATCAGGAATAGGCGCATGCCAAGTCATGATCTCACAGGTGAAGGGATGAGCAAGTTCTAAACGCACGGCGTGTAAAGCTTGGCGCTTAAAGCTTTTAAGTAATTCAAAAAATTCTGGGCTAGCGGATTTAGGCGGACGAGGACGGCCACCATAAACCGGATCGCCCACTAACTCATGACCAATATGTGCCATATGAACACGAATTTGATGAGTACGACCAGATTCTAAACGTAAACGCAAACGAGTGTGAGCACGAAACTTTTCTGCAACACGGTAATGAGTCACCGATGGACGACCACCATGGATCACTGCCATTTGAGTACGACGAGTAGCATGACGTTCGATAGGCTCATCAACCGTACCACCCGCCGTCATAGTGCCTAATACAATCGCTTCATATTCACGAACGATATCGCGAGCTTGTAGAGCTGCAACTAAATGGGTTTGTGCTTCAACCGTTTTAGCGACAACCATTAACCCTGTGGTGTCTTTATCTAAGCGGTGGACAATACCAGCTCTTGGAACATGCTCAATATCAGGACAATGGTGCAATAATGCGTTCATCAATGTACCGTCGGCATTACCCGCACCAGGATGGACGACCAAACCAGCTTGCTTATTAACCACTAAAATATGATCATCTTCATAAATAATGTTGAGGGCGATATCTTGCGCTTTTGCCCGCACTTCTTCTTCGATAGTCGCGGTCACTTCTATCTGTTGAGTTTCGAAAACCTTTTCCCGTGGCTTGTCGACTGTGATACCGTCAATAGTAATTGCACCAGATAGGATCCATTCCTTGATGCGTGTGCGCGAGTAGTCAGGGAACAAACCAGCTAATGCTTGGTCTAACCTCAGACCGGTTTGTGTTGCTGTGATCTCGCTTTTTAGATTAATCTCTTGTGTCATAGGAACCGTACCCCAGTTTTGGGGTCCAAAGTGAATGAGCTATCTGTTACAATCGGATGTTTTCTATTTTACCGTGATTTTACCGTGAAATAGAAAAAATCTTAACAACAACTTAAAAAGAATTGAATTCAAGTATGCATAAAATTGCCAAAGTTGCCGCACTAGTATTACTTTCACTGGCTATTACAGCCTGTAGTAGCAGTCCAGAAGACGTTGATGTTGCCAGTAAAGCATCACCTGACGTCTTGTATTCTCAAGCACGAACGTCAATGGAATTAGGTAATTACTCTAAAGCCGTCCGTTCACTTGAAGCATTGGACTCTCGTTTTCCATTTGGTCCGCACAAAACTCAAGTTCAATTAGACTTGATTTTTGCGTATTACAAAATGGATGATGCAGCCTCAGGACTTGCCAATATTGATCGCTTTTTACGCCTCAATCCAACGCATCCTAATATAGATTACGTCTATTATATGCGTGGTTTAACCAATATGCAGGCAGATAATTACTTATTTCACGATTTAATGAATATTGATCGTACCGATCGTGACCCAAAAAATGCCCAAGATGCATTTAAAGATTTTGACCGATTGATTAAATCGTACCCAAATAGCAAGTATGCTGCTGATGCACAACAACGTATGCAGTTCTTAAAGAACCGTTTAGCGAAATATTCTATTCAAGTTGCAGAATATTATATCAAAATGAACGCATGGAGTGCAGCGGCAGTTCGTGCCCAATCAGTCATGGAGAAGTTCCCAGGAACACCTTTAACTGAAAGAGCATTAGAGATAATGGCTAAAGCGTATGACGAGTTAGGTCAGGAAAAATTACAACAAAACGTTAAAGCTGTGATGAAAGCAAATTTTCCAAATAATGAGATATTAACTAACTAGTCATTATTGAAGCTCAACGACAGTTAACGAATATTTAGCATTAAACGCTCCTCGGAGCGTTTTTTTATACCTGACTCATCAGCATTAGTAAATTTCATATCTACTTATTTTACTCTTTTTACTTGGCGCTGTTATCACACCAGTAAAAAGGCACCATAACACCTTTTAACTTAGCAACCATCATAGGAATGAAGTATTTATTACACCATGGTGCTTTGGCTGAATAACACTCGATACGACCAAAATACATCCAAACAAATCTAATTTTGATATAAATATAAAAAAACAGGTTGACTCAGCAGGTCAAAACCCTTTAAATTGCGTCCGTCGCCCGAATAGCTCAGTCGGTAGAGCAGAGGATTGAAAATCCTCGTGTCCCTGGTTCGATTCCGGGTTCGGGCACCATATTTATATTGGTGGCTACAGCGACTAATAAAATAAAGTTATTTTGCAATAATGTTTTGCAGGTGTGGTGGAATTGGTAGACACGTCAGCTTCAGGTGCTGATGCTCGTAAGGGCGTGGAGGTTCAAGTCCTCTCACCTGTACCAAATAACTTTATCCGTTTTAACAAAAAGGCCTCGCATTGCGAGGCCTTTTTGTTTTGATTGTCTATCTCATTTCGAAATGCCAAGACAAACTATGTTGGTTTATTCAAATAGTACGACATCACCCCTTCTTCACTTACGGCAGCTAACTTACAGCAATAGCACACTGTAAATGATCCGTGAGTTCGCCATAAAACTCAGTTGCAAGTTAGCGCTTAAATATCAATATGTCGCAAGGTACTATCAAACCGTTTTTCACTGGCAAGTCATTCAACTCGCCAGAACAATCCGCTACCACATAAAAAAGCAATTACATCGGCTCAATATAATCCACCATTAACTGCACGGTTTGTTTACCTCTAAACTCATTAACATCAAGCTTATAGACCACTCGGGCATGTTTAATGGTTGCGTCAGGCCATATTGCTAAATCCACATTAAAGGCAATACCGTCTAACATCGAACTGCCACATTGGGTCTCTAACAATAGCTTTAAATGTTTCTCGCCGACAATGCGCTGCTGGATAACATTAAATATGCCATCAAATAAAGGCTCTTCAAACGACTGTCCCCACGGTCCCGCATTACGTAACATAAATGCAGTATCAAGGGTCATTAGCTCACTTGACAGCTCGCCGTCTGACAGTAACTCTCCGGTCAGCTGTTCATAATCCAATATTTCTCTTACCGCATCATCAAAGGCTTGTTTAAATTGTTCAAATACGTCAGCTTTTAATGATAATCCTGCCGCCATCGCATGACCACCAAACTTAGTTATCATCCCAGGATAGCCACTATTAATGCGTTCGAGTAAATCTCGCATATGCAGTCCTTTAATCGAGCGGGCAGAACCTTTTATTTGACCATCCCCCGCATCAGCAAAGGCAATAACAGGGCGATGATAGCGATCTTTAATCCGTGATGCCAAAATACCAATCACGCCTTGATGCCAATCATCCTTAAAAATGGCGATGCCCCAGGGTAAATCATCTTCATTAAGCGACACTTGCAATAAACTCTTTAATGCCTCTTGTTGCATGCCGGTTTCAAGTTCACGCCGCTCTTGGTTTAGTCCATCCAGTTCGGCAGCCATTCTTCTTGCCAACATGATGTCTTCACACAGTAAGGTTTCTACCCCCAGCGCCATTTCATCTAGGCGGCCAGCAGCATTTAATCTGGGACCAACCGCAAAACCAAAATCGGCAGCAACCATCTTTGCAGGGCTGCGTTTGGCGACTTCTAGCAACGCGGTAATACCAACTCGACAGCGGCCACTTCTAACACGCTGTAAACCAGCATTGACTAAAATACGGTTATTAGTGTCTAACGACACCACATCCGCGACAGTACCCAAGGCGACAATATCAAGTAATGTTGCCAGATTTGGCTCAGTAATTTGTTGCTGTTGATACCAATTACGTTGCCTTAATTCTGCTCGCAAAGCTGACATCAGATAAAATGCCACACCAACACCGGCAATAGACTTACTGGCAAACTGACAACCAGGCTGATTGGGATTTACAATAACATCAGCATTTGGCAAGCTATTACCAGGTAAATGATGATCTGTCACAACGACGGTCATGCCCAGTAACTTGGCAGCCGCAACCCCCTCAATGGAAGATATCCCATTATCAACGGTAATTAATACATCGGCACTCTTCTTGTAGGCTACCGCAACAATTTCAGGACTTAAACCATAACCATAATCAAACCGATTTGGAATAAGGTAATCAAGCCGTTTAGCACCCATCATGTTTAACGCCAGCATGCATACACTCGTTGAGGTCGCACCATCAGCATCAAAATCGCCAACAATCAAAATTGATTGCTGTGCAACAATCGCATCAGCGATCACTACTGCGGCCTCGGCTAGACCTTTCATCGTCTCGGGACGCAATAACTTACTTAACACTAATTCACAGTTATCTTGATTAACACCACGGCGGGCATAGAGTTGTTTCAGTAATGGCGGTAAAGAACTGGGTAAATGATTATCATCAACCTGAGGGCGACGGACTATATTATGAGACAAAAGGCAACCTTAATCGGGCAATAAGAGAATGGAGCATAACAAAAAGGTGAGCCTAAGCTCACCTTGATTTTACGTTTATAGCACAGGCTATACGACTTTGATTTATAAGTGGGCGTTATAAGTTTGATTCAATAGTACGTAATAATTCTGCCGGAGCTTGATAACCTGGCACCATGGTTCCATTTTCTAAAATCAGTGCGGGTGTACCGTTAACACCAAACGACATACCTAACTTATATTGCGCCGCAATATCAATATCACAACTCGCGGCTTTAACATTGCCACCCGCTTTAGCTTCTGTCATCGCTTTTAAAGGATCTTTAGCACACCAAACGGCTTGCATCTCATCAGCATTTGCAGAAGGAATGCCTGCACGCGGATAAGCTAAGTAGCGAATCGTAATACCTAAATCATTATAGCCTTGCATTTGATTGTGTAGCTTACGGCAATAACCACAGTCGACATCGGTAAATACAGTGACGACATGCTTCTCATTTTTAGCTTTGTAAACCAACATTTCATCTACAAATGGTTCGAGCAATGCGATACGAGGTCCGGCTAGTGCTGCCTCGGTTAAGTTTTTCATGCCGTTGTCGATGTCATACAGATTACCATGAAATAACTTAGCGCCATCTTTGGTGACGTATAACACACCTCGGTCGGTCAGCACTTGATATAAACCGTCGATGGGAGATTGCTGAATTGTCATCACGTTGACACCTAGCGTGTCGGTAAGTTTTTGCTTTAATGCTGATTCGTTGGCTACATCAGACGCAGCTGACACCATTGGAGTGATAACAAGGCTGGCAACAAGGGCTAATGTTTTGGTTAACTTCATGATAATTCCTAAATTACACGGGTTCAAAGTGAATAGACCCGATTTTGTCAATAAAACTTACAGGCTTAGTTTAGCTAACGCAACTAAACTCACAGGCTTAAATGTAAGGATTTGATCAACCTCGCACTCAACCGCGCGGATGATGCTGGCTATGCAATTGCTGCAAACGCACTTTTGCCACATGAGTATATATTTGAGTGGTTGATAAATCACTATGTCCCAACAAAAGTTGTACAACCCGTAGGTCAGCACCGTGATTTAATAAGTGAGTGGCAAAGGCATGTCGTAACGTATGCGGTGATAAATGGCACTCAATTCCAGACCTTGCCGCATACAACTTAATTCGATGCCAGAAAGTTTGCCGAGTCATCATTTGCCCACGACGTGACGGAAACAGTACATCGGACTGTTTCATATTTAACAATTCAGTACGAGCAAACTTAATATACTGTTCAACCTCAGTAATGGCCACTTCACCCAATGGAACCAAACGTTCTTTGCCGCCTTTACCCATCACTCGGACTAAACCTTGACGCAAACTGATTTGCTCCATCGTTAAGCTCACTAATTCAGTCACGCGCAACCCGGTGGCATACAAGAGTTCCAACATGGCTTTATCACGACATTCAATCGGATCGTCGGTATTAGGCTCAGATAATAAACACTCAATTTGTGCCTCAGACAAGGTATCAGGCAACTGACGAACTAACTTAGGCGACTTAATCAATGAGGTCGGATCTTGGCTAATTTGCTTTTTTACCAATAAGTAAGCATAAAAACGCCGTAAACTACTGAGTAATCTGGCGGTACTGCTTTTAGCAAATTGTTTGTCAAAACGCTCTGCGAGGTAGTCGCGCAACACGGCTTGATCAACTTGCAGTAAGTCTTTTCCCTGAGACAACACATAACGTTCTAAATGTTGTATGTCGGTGCGATAGGATGCCAATGTATTATCACTTAACCCGTTAGTTGACCATAAGTCATCAACAAACTGGTTAATTAATGGATCGGGTTGATAAGCAGGTTTGGCCAAAGCAGTTTCCAATAAATAATAAAAAACGACGTTAGATAATCTATCATAACGCCGTTATATTGATCCGTTTATTATGGCCTATTTAACGTTTAAGCCTGCACTTTTTGAAGCCTCTTTTTGGGTAAAAACAAACACACAATCGCGGTCAACGCCGTAGGCAGCAACCAAGCCATACCCTCAGCATGTAATGGCATAAAATCTAAGAAGCTCATGTCCATCCCCGCGGTTTGTAACCCATCGAAAATGCCGAAAAAAAGTGCCACAGTTAGCACTATTCGGTGCGAAAACTCAGGTCGAGCAAAACGCTCCGTTAAGAAAGTGACCAACACTAATGCAATAGCGACTGGGTAAATCGTCATTAACACCGGAATACTCACACTAATTAATTGCGCTAAACCAACGTTTGCAACGGTGGCACACACTGCACTTAGCAGGACAACCAACAATTTATACGACAAGCGCGGTAATAATTCATTAAAAAATTCAGCACACGCAGTAACTAAACCGACTGCCGTGGTTAAACAGGCTAAGGTGACAACGGTCGATAACAATAGTGAACCAAGATTACCGAAGTGATACGTGACGTAGTTGGTTAAAATTTGCCCGCCATTGTCAGCGCCAATGGCAAAATCACCCGCAGAAGCACCAAGATAAAACAAAGAAATATACACAAATGCTAGACCACCAGCAGCAATAAAGGCGGCACGAATTAAATACTTGGTTTGATCAGCGGCTTCATTGACACCTTTTTTGCGTAATAAATCGATGATTAACATACCAAACATCAAAGATGCCAAGGTGTCCATGGTATTATAACCTTCAATAATCCCTTTCGTTAATGGACTATTAATGTAATCACCAACGGGTTGGCTCACCTCTGCGCCAGGAATAATAATCACTGAACTGGCCAATCCCACCAATAATAAAATTAATACTGGCGTAAGCACTTTCCCTACGCTGTCCAGTAATTGGCCTGGATATAAAGATAAAAACATCACCACGGAGAAAAACACTAAAGTATAAATAAGTTGGGCAATATTGAATTCTTTACCGCCTAACATCATCAGTGCATCAGGATTACCGATAAAAGGTCTTGCACCAATTTCGAACGCCACCAGAGCGGTACGCGGGGCCGCAAATGCCGGGCCAATAATAATATAAATAGCAATGGCTAATGCCGTTGCAGCAAATCCAGGTAATAATGCCATCACTTTACCGTTGGATTTGGCAACCGCAATTAAGCCTATCAACGGCATACCCACTGCAGTAATTAAGAAACCGAACATCGCAAAAGACATATTCTCGCCAGCAAGCATGCCAGCAAAAGGAGGGAAAATTAAGTTACCCGCCCCTAAAAAAAACGCAAAGGTCATAAATCCTAACCCAAGCGTATCCGTTACACTCATTTTGGTTGTTTGCACTACTCACTCCGCTTTGTTGTTATTTTTTACAAACCTAATTGATTACACCATCATTAGCTACTGCTAAACTGAACCAACAATGATTTGTAAAGTTAAAAATACACTTGAAAAATACTCAATTTGTTAAGACAACAACGGAAACGAGCTGTTAGTTCTATTTTCAGTGTCATGTTCCAGCCAAAATAGCTTAAATTAGACTTTCTACTCAATTTAATGCGTAAAAAAGTGTGCAGACTAATATCAAATATCGCCTTAATACTCAAGCTTCAGCACTCCAAACAATTAAAAAAACCTATTTAGTTGCGATTTGTGGCAAGGCTTGTGTACATATTCAGCACATCTATTGTTTTTAAGTTAATTTAGCATTACAAAAAATCAACGATGACAAGCGCTGGCAATTAAACCGCGACAGTAAAAACCAAAGCCGCTATGATCCTATTGAGTCGTTCATACAGCCCAAAGAGTACTCTATTATCTATGTCTTTTACGTTTAAGCAATTTCATATCGATGATAAACAGTGTGGAATGTCAGTCAGTACAGATGGGGTTTTACTCGGTGCTTGGGCTGAATTATCGCAATCTAGCAACATTCTCGATATTGGTGCAGGAAGTGGCTTGCTAAGCCTGATGGCTGCACAGCGCAGCCCTCATAACGCCAGTATTACTGCTGTAGAATTAGACGGTGCAGCAGCAAATGCCTGCCAATATAATATTCAACAAAGCCCTTGGCCTGAGAAAATTCAGCTATTTCAAGGTGCTATTCAGCATTTTCAACAACAACATAATCAAATATCAGCACCGTTATTCGATCATATCATTTGTAACCCGCCTTACTTTGAACAGGGTTTGCAGGCCAAAAATAGCGCACGAGCCGACGCAAGGCATACCAACACCTTATCTTTCGCTGAGTTACAGTACGTGATCGGTCAATTACTTGCTCCCCAAGGCACGGCTAGTATTATTCTACCGCAACAAAGTTTAGCCCGTTTTAGGCAACAACTTAACGCTCATGGTTTATTCGTTATAAAACACCTTGATGTTATTAGTGTTGAGGGAAAGTCTCCCAATAGAGCACTATTGGCAATACAATACGACCCAATGAGGGTTAATCCCCGACAAACCAATAACAAGGTCACCATTGAAACTCAATGTCTACAACTGGTGATCCGCGACAAACACGGACAATACAGCCAAGCTATGGCAGATTTATGCCGCGAGTTCTACTTAAAGCTTTAGCCTGCTCATTAGGTCAGTTATAATACTCAACTATTTTTCAGCGAGACCCAAGTGCATGCAATTTGAAGATTTCCAGCTCGACCCTAGCTTATTAGAGTCACTCAAGGCCATGGGACATCACAGCCCTACCACAATTCAACAACAAACGATCCCATTGGCCATGGACCAGCGGGATATTTTAGCGCGAGCGCCTACCGGCACAGGGAAAACGGCTAGCTTTTTACTGCCTGCATTACAGCATTTAATCGACTTCCCTCGGCGTTTTGAAGGCCAAGCACGTATTTTGGTGCTAACGCCAACGCGTGAATTAGCCAGTCAAATTCATCGTTATGCAAGTCATTTAGCCACTGGGCTTGATCTTAATATCGTCATCATTACAGGTGGTGTGCCATATGGCCCACAAGAAGAAGCACTTGCAGACAATGTTGATATATTGATCGCCACCCCAGGTCGATTAATGGAATACTTAGATAAAGATAAATTTGATGCCACTGAAGTGGAGATTCTCATTATTGATGAAGCTGATCGTATGCTTGATATGGGATTCTCGTCAGTAGTGCAATCTATTGCCATTGAAGCTCAAGGCCGCAAACAAAATATGTTGTTTTCTGCCACACTTGAAGGCAATGGGGTTAACCGTTTCGCTCGCGAATTGTTAAACGATCCGGTAGTGGTCGATGTAGAAGCGCCACGCAGTGAAAAAGCCAAAGTGCATCAGTGGGTGCATTTGGCCGATGATCAAGCACATAAATTTGCGTTGTTATGCCACATTCTTCAGCAAGAAAACGTTAAACGCACCATAGTGTTTGTTAAAACTCGCGAAATGGTTGCCAGCTTAGAAGGCTTATTGCTAAAAGCGAATATCCCTTGTGCATTTATGCGTGGCGATATGGAACAGAAAAAACGCTTCCAAGCACTGGGGCGTTTTTCTAAGGGCGAAGTCAACGTGCTATTGGCGACAGATGTTGCTGCTCGAGGAATTGATGTTGATGACATTACCCATGTCATCAACTTTGACATGCCCCGCTCTGCTGATGCCTATGTTCATCGAATTGGCCGCACCGCTCGTGCTGGCGCTAAAGGAACCGCGATTTCATTAGTTGAAGCGCACGATATGCGTATTATTTCTAAAATTGAACGATACATTGAATTACCGCTTAAACGCCGCGTGATTGAAGAACTTCGTCCTAAACACAAAGAAGCCAAGGTCCCAGGTAAGAAAAAAGCCAATGCAAAAGAGGCTAGAGTGACATCGAAAAAGTACAAGAAAAAGTAACCTACAGGTTTAGCTATACCTCGTCCTAGAATACCTTGACTAACGATTATTAAAGCGAATTACTCAGTAATTCGCTTTTTTTATCCTCAAAGCACTATATCGCATCATTAAATAGACATAATACAGCCAGAAAGTGTCAACTAATGTCAATTTGTGCACAAAAAACACTAACCCGAATAATCTAATATAACCTACTAATTAATAAGAGATAAAATATAATGGATTATTTTATCTCTATTCAAACATGGCAAAAAAAATCAGTTTATTAAGTGTTTATCGCCAAATCAGAAAAAACATAACTTTATGAAACATTTTATTTACATCAAACTATTTAGATAAACGTAATACTCTGTTAATTTAGACGCTATGAGTAATAAAATGAATTTGAATGAACATGTTAGCCAACGTAGTTAACTGTCTAAAGCATTATTTCAGCATGGATACGCAATAGAAATGATAAAAACCATATTAAGAAGATCATCACCACTGCTTATCATTGCTGTGTTTGTTGCCGCAGCCATGCTGCTTATCAGCACACAAGAAGCACCCGAGCAAAAAGATGAACCCATTAGCGTGCCCATTATTGATGTGCAAACCATCACGCCGCAAACCTTGTCGCTCAACTTACCGTCATACGGCGTGGTTAATCCCAAATATAAAACCCAGTTAGTCACCGAAGTTCAAGGGCGTTTACTGAACATTTCAGCAGACTTTGTTGCTGGCGGTGTCGTAAAGCAAGGCCAACAACTTGCCATTATTGAACCCTCTGATTACGAAGCGGATCTAATACAGGCAGAGGCGACACTTGCTCAAGCAACCGCCGCATTGAATGAAGAAAAAGCCCGTGGTGTAGTCGCTAAAATTGAATTTAAAGATTTTGGTACCGGTTTACCACCAGAGCTCGGATTACGGATCCCACAGCTAAAAAAAGAACAAGCTAACGTCAAATATGCACAAGCCGCATTAGCCCGTGCACAACGCAACTTAGCACGTACAGTAATTAGGGCCCCATTTGATGGCATTATCAAAGCACGCAATGTCGACTTAGGTCAGTACGTAACCTTGGGCACTAACTTAGGTGAACTCTACAACACCAGTATTGCTGAAATTAGACTGCCATTAACAAATGCAGATCTCGCGTATTTAGAGTCGGTTGATAATCCTGAAACCGCTGTCACACTCACCGCATTTCTGGCAGGTAAACAAGTCACTTGGCAAGGCAATATTGTTCGCAGCGAAAACGTCATCGACGAGCAAACTCGCATGGTGTATCTAGTCGCAGAAATACATGATCCGTATTTACGCAAAAATAAAACTGAAGGACAATTACCCTTAAAATATGGCAGCTTTGTGAACGCCGTCATCACAGGCCGCACGGTTAATAATGTAGTAAAACTGCCACGTCACGTGGTACGAAATGGTCAGGTTGCCGTTGTTGGTGCAGACAATATTATCGAGATGCGCCCAGTGAATGTTATTCGTTCAGATGCCGATACCATTTATATTCAAGGCAGCTTCAAGGCAAATGAGCGAGTATCCATGACTAGCATTAATAGTTTGAATTCTGGGCAGATCATTAAAGTGCTCGGAGAAGAAACCCAGTCAGCTCCAGTCGATACTGACGCCCAAGCCGCTACGACTGCAGGTGAATAAGAATGGATACTAATAAAGGGATCATCGCCTGGTTTGCGCGCAACAGTGTCGCAGCCAACTTACTGATGGCCGCCTTGCTTATTGGCGGTTTGTTTAGTGCGGTACTCATTAATAAAGAAATCTTTCCAACATTTGAATTAAATCTCATCAATATCAATGTTGCCTATCCAGGCGCAGCGCCACAAGAAATTGAAGAAGGGATTAATATAAAAATCGAAGAAGCGATTCAAGATATTAGCGGCATTAAAAAAGTGACTTCTGTTGCCAGTGATAGTGTTGGCTCAGTGACCATTGAGGTCGAAGACGGTTACGATGTGCAGCAAGTACTAGATGAAGCTAAACTGCGTATCGATGCCATTGCAACCTTCCCTGACAACATCGAAAAACCCAATATTTACCAAATAAAGCCAGAAAACAATGTGATTTGGGTATCTGTTTATGGCGACATGAACCTGCATGACATGAAAGAAATGGCTAAAGCGATCAGAGACGACATTACCGACTTACCAGCAGTGACTCGCGCAAAAGTCACCGGAGTTCGCGACTACGAAATAGGCATCGAACTGTCGGAAGACAAACTACGCGAATATGGCATTACGTTTACTCAAGTGGCTTTAGCGGTACAAAACTCGTCGATTGATTTACCCGGCGGTTCTATTCGGGCCCAAGATGGTGACATCCTACTGCGCACAAAAGGCCAAGCTTATACCGCAGATGACTTTGCGCAGATTGTGGTAGAAACGCGCCCAGACGGCAGCCGGATTATGTTACCGCAAGTGGCCACAATTAATGATGATTTTGAAGAACGTCTGGAATACACCCGCTTTAACGGCAAACCGGCTGCGGTAATTGAAATCACCAGTATTGACGATCAAAATGCCTTAGATATTTCATCACAAGTTAAGGCTTACGTCGCCGAACGTAAAAAAACCTTACCAAGCAATATTCAACTTGATACCTGGGGTGATTTAACTCACTACCTGCAAGGGCGTTTAAACATGATGTTGTCGAACATGTTTTATGGCGCTCTGCTGGTGTTTATTATTCTGGCCTTATTCTTAGATCTTAAACTCGCTTTTTGGGTAATGATGGGCTTACCTGTGTGCTTTTTGGGCACCATGTTATTAATGCCGCTTGAACCGTTTAACATGTCGATTAATATGCTGACCTTATTCGCGTTCATTCTGGTGCTGGGGATCGTCGTCGACGATGCCATTGTCATCGGAGAAAGTGCCTATACCGAGTTAGAGGAAAACGGCCACTCTTTAGATAATGTGATAAAAGGGGTACAAAAAGTGGCGATGCCAGCCACCTTTGGGGTGCTCACCACTATTGCAGCCTTTATCCCCATGATCATGGTGTCTGGGCCCATGGGCATTATTTGGAAATCCATCGGTATGGTGGTGATTTTGTGTTTAGCCTTTTCGCTGATCGAATCAAAACTGATTTTACCCGCACATTTAGCTCACATGAAAATCAGAAAACGCACCGCCCCAACGAATCCTTTCTCACGCTTTAAATTTGCTATCAACGAATGGTTACAGCATTTCATTCACAACACCTATCGTCATTTTCTTGAGCGCTGCATTAAGCGTCGCTACAACGTCGTGGCGGTATTTGTGGGGGTATTAATTCTGTCACTTGCTTTAGTGCAAAGCGGCAAAGTACGCTGGGTTTTCTTCCCTGATATTCCATCGGACTTTATTCAAGTGCAGCTTGAAATGGAAGAAGGCAGTTCTGAGCAGAACACCTTAAAAGTGCTGCAACAAGTCGAAGATGCGTTATACAAGATGAACGCCAAACTTGAAGACCAATACGGTTACCCCATGGTGAAGCACAGCTACATCGAACTAAGCTCACGCAGCAGTGCCTTTGTGTTTACCGAGCTGACTAAAGGCGAAGACCGTGAAGTAGACGGCGTCGCTATTGCTGAAGAATGGCGTAAACAATTACCCGAGTTATTGTCAGTTAAAAAGCTTAACATCAATGCCAGCACCAACGATGCTGGCGGCGATTTATCGTTTCGCTTAACCTCAAGTGATTTAAACCAACTGTCTGAAGCGGCCAAAGTGCTTAAGTCTAAATTGGCCACTTATGAAGGCGTATTTGATATTACCGATAACTTTTCTTCAGGTTCGCACGAAATTCGGTTAAATATCCGTCCTGAAGCCGAAGCGCAAGGGCTGACACTGTCAGATTTAGCTCGCCAAGTTCGGTACGGTTTTTATGGTTATGAAGCCCAACGTATTTTGCGTAATAAAGAAGAAGTCAAAGTCATGGTGCGTTACCCGCTCGAACAACGCCGCACTGTGGGTGACCTTGAAAACATGCTGATCCGCACCCCGTCAGGCGCAGCAGTGCCGTTTTCAACCGTAGCAGATATCGAAATGGGTGAGTCGTACGCGTCGATCACCCGGGTTGATGGCCGCCGAGCGATTACCATCAGCGCCAATGTGAATAAAAACAACGTTGAACCATCGAAAGTGGTCGCCGAAATTCAGCAAGATTTTTTACCCGAATTAACCGCACGATTCCCTAAAGTAACGTCAGCATTAGATGGCGGCAGCTTAGACGAGCAAAATGCTATGCTTGGTTTAGCGCAAGGATTTTTCTTTGCCATGTTTACCATTTATGCCTTAATGGCCATTCCATTAAAATCGTACACGCAACCGTTAATCATTATGTCGGTCATCCCGTTTGGCATGATTGGCGCCTTGTTTGGCCACTATATTCTAGGCTTATCCATGAGTGTGTTGAGCTTATGCGGTATTGTGGCGTTAGCCGGGGTAGTGGTAAACGACTCACTCATTTTGGTCGACTTTGTTAACCGAGCCCGCGAAGAAGGCAAGTCGCTAATGCAATCGGCTATCGATTCTGGTTGTTATCGTTTTAGGGCAATCATCCTTACCTCGTTAACCACCTTTTTTGGCTTGGTGCCCATTATTATGGAAAAAAGCTTACAGGCTAAAATTGTTATCCCAATGGCGACATCTCTAGCATTTGGTATTTTATTCTCAACGGTAGTGACGTTAATTTTGGTGCCCATCTTGTACATTATTCTGGATGATATAAGGCGCTTATTACGACGCGTTTTTATGTGGTGGTGGCAACCCAAAACAGTTGCGGAACCATTAGGCTCTGATGAACACCATTAACCCATATCGTTAGTCCCAAAAACAGAGCTAAATCAGCTCTGTTTTTTTTGCTGTAAAAACTGCGAGCTAAGCAACATAGTCACATTCGATATTTAGCTACAATACTTACCCTGTTCTCCATAATAAAAAGCTGCCATGAACGCCTCTACCTCACCCACGCCAACCTTAGTTTACGATATCGGCAATCACCGTTATCTCAATATTACGGCAAGATGCACCTTAAGATGCCAGTTTTGCCCTAAGCATAATGGATCGAAACAAGTGCACGACTTCGACTTATCACTCAGTCAACGTATTACCGCAGAGGATGTTTTACCCTTGTTAGGTAATGTGCATGACGTGGAAGAATATGTCTTTTGCGGCTTTGGTGAACCAACGTTAAACCTTGAATGTTTGCTGCAGCTTGCCCATGCCATAAAAGCACAAGGTGGGCGTGTAAGGCTTAATACCGATGGATTGGGCAACCACTTTCATCGTCGTAATATTTTGCCAGAGCTCAGCCAATGCATAGACAGCCTGTCAATTTCACTTAATGCCGACACCCCAGAAAGCTACCAGCAACACTGTCACCCCAAGCTGGCAAATTCCTATAAGGCACTGCTTGAATTTATTCAACTCGCACCTCAATACATACCGCAAGTACAAGTCAGTGCCATTAACGGACTGGCTAATGTAAACATCGAACGTTGCCGCGGTATCGCAGAGCAAAACGGTGCAATATTTAAACAACGCGAACTGGATAAAATTGGTTAAATAAATGGGCTATTGATACCTAGACGTTTTCGCCAACGTCGGCTTCATGCTAGTATTGCCAGTAAGAGAATGCTAAAAAAGTGGCACCATGTCTAAACACAAAGCAGTGGGTTCTTCAAACTCGTTATTAATTTCTTCACAAGCGAGTCATTGGTCGCAACAGCACATTCTTTCGCTGCTAAGCCAATTGATTATTTTATTAATTGTGGTGTTTATCGTCACTAATATGGTGGTCAATCTAGGCGAGCGTCGCCTGCAAGAAGATTGGGCAGATCAACGCTACAGTGAGTTGCAAACGGTAGCGTCTTTAGCCTCTGATAAAGTCTCATTTTTGCAGTTTAGAACCCAAACCATCGCAAAAGGTGAATTACTGCGACAATATCTGCAAAACCCATCAGACAAACTGCAATTAAAGACCATCGAAAACTGGAATTCATTGACTGAAAATATTCCTGAACTACTTGGGCTGGCATTATTTACTCCTCAAGGAGAACTCCAATTTGCCACCACGGGTAGTTTCAATAACATGCAACTACCCGCCGCGTTATTGGGCTCGGGTAGAAATATGGGCGGCAATGATATTTACACGTCACCAATGGCGTTTACTCCTATTGATGGCATATTAGAACCTTATTTTTATCAGTTATCGTGGATAGAAAACCCAGACCAAAGTATTAAAGGTTATTTGGTCACTTACAATTCTATCGTTAAACTACTGGAAACAATAAAGCCTGCTTTTTTTAATCAAAATTCACCATTACTCCTGCTTGATACTCAAGGTTTCCTCTATGCGGGTGCCTCTCAACCTGCGCCATTAGACAGTATGCCCAACACACTTGGGGCAAGTTTAAAACAAACTTACCCAGAATTGTGGCGTGTAATAGCAATGAATAACTTTGGTCAGTTTCACAGCCAAGACTCCACTTTTGTGTATTTAAAAGTCGAGTTAACCAACCAATACGAAAACAAAAGAGAATACTTTTTATTGTCTTATATTCGCCATGAAGACATTGCCACTCGCTATGCTCAATGGCGAATACTCATCATAGTTGCAGGATGCTTGATAGCACTGTTAGCCAGTTTACTGATTATATTAAGACATCGATTTGTACTTGAGAGACGCGCGAGGCAAAATAGCCTTCAATTGAGTAACAGTTTGTTTAGCAGTGAATTAAGCTGCTTAATCGTCAATGATAGTGGCCGTATCCAGAGCGTTAATGCCAAAGCCGCTGCCGCACTATCCTTACCAATTGATGATCTCAAAGATCGCAGTTTACAACGAGTACTGCATCTTGATGATGATCGTTTCAACCACATTAAAGATGCATTAACTCATCATAAGCAATGGAATGGTGAGATCAATTTAGAAACGCTTAATAGTAGTATGTTACAAACTCATATTCGCAGAGAAAAATGCCCTAACAGTAATGAGTATTATTGGTTAGTCACATTTGAAGATATTACCGCATTATTTGATAGTCAGAGCCAAGCCTATCTCTATCAATTAATGAGCAACTGTGCTGTCGCTACGGCGCTAACCGATGCCAGTGGCATGATAATAAAATGTAATAAGCAATTTGATCAGCTGATGTCTTTACACGGAGACACTGATATTTCTATCACAGAATTACTCGGCGATGAACTGCATAATCAATGGCAGAACATAACCGCGCAAATTAGCTTACAGGGGGAGTGGACCGCGCAAATTATGCCATTTAACCATGGCCGTTATGAGCATTGCTTAAAAACGACATTAACAGGTCAACTTACATTCGAAGGTGATATTGAATACCTTATTTGTACTTTTGAACAGACCACGCCAGTGGTGTCGGCCCAAAACAGCAGTAACGTCATTGGCCATCGAAGCGCCATAGTATTACGTTTAAATGAGCTTGAAAATTACTTTATCAACCTTAGTGAGCTCACTAAAGAACATTCAAGCTTACTCGTAATGGACATTAATCCAGAAGGCATTTTCAGCAATATGGGCAATATGAGCCAACTTGAAAAGCGTCAAAAAGACATTGAGCTACAGTTACTGATTGAGTTACCGCTTAATTATCAAATTGCGCAATGGCAGCTCGGAAAGCTAGTCATATTGTTGACCGAAACGAATGCAAACTCAGCCCATCAATATGCGATTAATATGATGCAGTGTCTGGAAGAAAAGAATTTGGGTGAAGGAATTAACATTGGTATCGCGAGTTATTTACAGCGACAAAGTTTGGACCAATACCTTGCTAACGCTGAAATAGCCTTAAAACGTGCTAAACAATCTGTTGACCAAAATATTTGCCAAGCATTTACTCGCCCTACCAAAGCCACAACATCCTCGAAAATTGACTGATTCAATCACCTGACACAGCGTTGCTTAACGTCAGGTGGTGATCAATATTGACCGTTGAACAGAAGATGAATAACGTCAAGTTATTAATAAATAGAAATAAAGCTATAAAAGAAAACTATTTTTAATTACTTCATCTGTAGTCTTATGTGTGCGGATTAGAATGACTAACAACCTCTGGAAGGAGTTCGTCAGACTCAAGCCTAAAAGGTTGTACATTATCAGGCAGCTTACTTTCATGAATATCAATAATACTTGAACGGTTCATGGTCACTTTAAAGCGGGCATATTCAGGTTCCTGTTTGCCATCACGCAACACAGCAACCAAATTGACTTGATAGCGACGCTCAACAGACTCATTGCTAATATTACCTTCGGTTTCTTTATATATCTTCGCTTTACCACGTTCTAAATGACGAGCAAAAGGCACTAGACTAAAATTCACTTGTTCTTGAATTTGTGAATAATCCGCCTCAAAGGGCTTATTTGTCACCTTGGTTGCAATACGATAATGCAGAACTTCTGAATCCACTTTATTCTGACTGTGGCGTTGCTTCATGATATCAGAAACCGCTTTTGGGATATCTTGACTGCGCATAAATTCGAGCCAAACTAATTGTTTAGCGACCACAGTTTGGGTGGTAGTATCACGTAAAATACGGCTCCACCTTGGACGGCCTCGTTGGATAAACCGCCACATAGCATTACGAAAATCCTCTTTAAAGATTTCCCTAAAACCATAAATAACCGCTAACGTCAGCAGCAAGGTCAAGGTTAATCCATTAAAGAAACCTTGGGCTTTTATTATCAATGCCGATACCACCAGCATCACAAGCCCCGTGGCAACTCCAGTTACGAATTTTTTGAGACCGACGCCTAATGGCTTTAATTCTTCTTTTAAAACAACACCTTGTTGAATTAAGCGTCTTAAAAGAAGCATTTTATTAGAGATCCGGTTAGCATCAAGCTGAGTCTGCAACGAGTTGTATTTGCACTCTTGCTCTCTATAGTGATTCTCACTACGGCATAAATTTAATACTTTTTCTTTAACATCACTATAGTCAGCACTTCTAGGGCTTCGAGCCAATGTCTTTAATAGCTGCTGCTCACAAAACCAGGACAGGTAATTATCGGCATGCTCAAAATAAGATTTCCACTTAGGATCGTTCGGTTCATTACGCCGAAACTTTTTAAATAGTTGCGTAACCACATCACACAGCTCATCTAATGCCGGATAAAACTCACTTGTGTCAGTATTTTGTTGTAACTCTTTGGCATCAGTTTCAATGGCGACAGCAAATTGATAAGCGAATAAGTTAAGGTATAAACGAAACTCTTCTAACGTTCGTTTATTTAAACTGACAAAACGTGACTGGACTAACGGTAAATGCAGTCCTTTAGAATAATAAGAACGACGTCCAAGAATACTACTGTGATAATAATCCTCTTCATCTAAGGTATGCGAACCAATGCCCATTTCTGTTGGCAAATAAAAATACAGATCAAATACCCGTTGATCACCAGGGCCCATTTGATGACTAAATTTAATTGATAACGCTTCTTCTTGTTTTACTTTAACTTTTGCCACTATATCTTTCACACACCTTTTTTCATTGACACTTACCTACTATACCGCAAAGGGAATATTAAGCTAAAAGTTAATTTATTCAATGAAAATTAGTCAGCAGTATTGGGGGATATTAACTGACAAGCCCAAACGTTATTACTTGGGAGAAATTTTAGCGTTCCCCGTGTGAATGTGTCATCTAAGTCGATCACCTGAACCTCCTGAGATATGCTAAAACCATCCATAAAGTGAGATGCAGTAATACCAAATTCATTCTGTAAATATGGGCGTAATAGACTGTTATCTTGCCAACGGGTCGGCGGTAGGGATAATGCTAAATGATAAGTAAATGAGCCCATATGAACCTCTTCGACCTTGCCTGATAATTGAACCGTTTCGGGATCATGAGTTGATGACTCTACCCTATAAGTCAGTTCGGCTTGATTGTGCTCAATGTATAAGGTTAACCGTAAGTTACTTTTATTAACGGTTAATGGTAATTCTCCTTGATGACTAAAATAACCGTCAGCATGGCAATCGAAATGCCAAACATTATGGGTACTAGCAATGCGATTAAGCACACTGGTCACAATAAATGTAATCAGCAAAAAACTTAATACAAAAAAAAGCTTGCCGCGTTTTGACTGTAATAATCGGCGTATTTTCATGTGCATTAATAGGGACATAAATCTAGCCACAAATGTGCACCTTTTGTAGCCATTCTTGAGTGATAAATGGCGTGCTCATGTTATCGATACTCACTTTAATGCTATTAACTAATGGTATCGCTTCACTGGAATCGGTCAAAATGAAACTCATGTAACCTTGATTAGCCGATAACGTCATCGTAATTGAATCCCAGCGGGCATGGTGACACAAGCGTAATTGTGTTGATAAGCAGTCTGCATGCAATAGCGCATTTTGCTGATTATCCTCCCCAAAAACAAACAGTTGAACAATATGTCCATCAGAGGTCAACACTTGCCGCAATACATCGGCTTGAGCAAGCTGAGGAGGGTTAAGGTTAGCGTAAACAAACAACAATATACTTAATAGAATGGCAATAATAAACAGATACTGACCTAACGATAATAGCCGATTAGGCATTTCCAAGATCTTGCTGCGCTTAGTGGTCACGGTGGTATATAAAATCACCCCCTGTTCAGGGATATATTCAATGAGATTAATATGACGATGACACAGATGATTAATAATTTTATTGATAATACCTAGCAGTTCGGCATGAGATAATTGATGCGCACAGTCACCAGATGCCACCACAGTTGCAAGCAAAGATAAAGGCACTACTTGCCCGCGATGCTGAACCAATTGGTTTAACACCCAATATTCATTATCGTTTAAATGCCATTGAGTCGCCGTTGACTGATCTGTCAACAAACGTTGTGCATTGTCGAACCAACAACATCCTATTTGCATCGCACTGTCTTAGTGTATCGACTGATTAAAAAAGTATACTCCCAAAGAGAGAGATGAAAGGATGCTAACTCGACTATCCTCTGGATAAGATTGCTAATTCGTGAGCAAGCCCGCGAATATGGCGTTTTTCTGCGCAAGGTATAATTGCATGATAGTAAATATAGAAATCGCTAACTTACGACATTGCTGATTAATAATGGGACACGCTGAATTAATCACTTACGGATAAAGATTGGGGGGATCCATTCGTTAAGGCGATAATAAGCCGACATTGTAGTCATTCAAAAAAACAGCTATAAAAAAGCTGGCAAGGCCAGCGTTTCGATACATAAATTCAAGTTAACATGACAAATAGTGTTAACTTAAAATGCGTAAAGTAATGTCATGTTGGTTTCAGTGTCAGTACTTTCTTTGTCATCAAGCGGTTCACTGTTATAACGAACAATAACAGCAAATTTCATCGCCAGTGAGCCAACGATATTGGCTGTTAATGAGGTTTCAGAACGAGCATCTAATTTACTCCCCCAATCGGCAACAAACCTCTGCTGGAACTTAGATGAATCACTAATCTTAGTTTGGAAATCAATCACGGCGTGAGCAACAACGCTATCTTCGCTATCATAACCTTCAGCAAGTGCGGATTCTTCATCCAGTTGTTGATAAATATAACCCGGACCCGCCTCAGCTTTTAAAGACATTCTGTCAGTATCAATAAAGTGTTGACCATAACCGGCAGAAGTCGTTGAGGTGAAATCGTAACCAGTGAATGGATCAACTTCATAGTTAGTGTTAGCAAACAAATAGCTCACATCGTTAATTTGGTAGTTGCCTTGCGCACCTAGGAAATAACGTTTTGCAGTCACTTCTTCAGAGTCTTCTTTGTACAAGCCTTCTAACACATACTGGTTCTCCCAGTTGTCTAATTCTTGTTTCAACGCTAGGCGCGCTTTAAACGAAGAAGTATCTGTATTACCGGTGGTTAACGTTGCACCTAATTCTGCTTCACCAGCAAAAGTGGCATCGCCTTCAACAAACTCACTTCCAGCATGTGCTGCAAATGGCATGGTTAGTGTAATAGCTGCAGTAAGTAGCAGTCTCTTCATGTCATTTCATCCTTTATTTACGATTTACAAAATCTAATGTGGGGGGTTATACGTTTAACCCCTAGAATATTAACACTTTGATAATAAAATTGAAAAAATAGTCATCCCATCAATCATTAAGTCACTAGGCTGTTGCTTTGCCAACATGCGGTGCATTAACAGCCACAGCATGGCTAAACCTATTCATCGAGCGCTAAAACGGCCCAAACACCCAGCAAGCTAAACGCTAAGTGGACCGCATCAGATCCCGCTATACATCACATGGAACAGGCCCATGCAAAAAGCCAACATGGCATCACCGCAGGCTCTTAACGCATTAATCACTACTAAGTTAAATGTCCTAACGGTTTCCATAACTAACGGCAGCACAAATAATTATCCTATAAGGAAAATAAGGTCGTTTTTATCACTAGTTCCCCATGAGATTAGGCCACCATATCATCACGAATAGCATCATAATACTGGTTAGGATTAAGCCTAATGTTGGCACTAGATACCTTTGAGACTTAGCAGCTCATAGCTGTTTAGCACCGACCATAGGGTCAATAATAATCTTGTTACCTATACCAATCAACAATCCGAACAATAAGATAAACATTCAAATTTGGCAATAGAATCACTGTGCCGCGAAAGCTTTGTCACCCAGGGCGTCTCACATTAGGTCGCGGCCATTAATGGCCACATCCATGAGATCTTTCGCCCATAACAGGTAAATCAATAAATGTTGACGTTATAGCATCAATTTTTTAACCGATAACCATGTTCGATAAGGTTTACAAAATAGCGTTTTGGGTTATTTTTTCACAAAAAATCAGCTCATTGATAAATGAGCTGATTAGTGGTTTTAGTGTAAGACTGGCTTACATTATTTTAGGATCAAGCTCACCAGATTGATAAGCTTTATACATTGCTTGCAGTGATTTAGGCTTAATTTTAGAGCCCATACCCGCACAACCAAATGCTTCATAACGGATGGTACAAATGTCAGCCATCGCTTCCATTGATGCTTTCAAGAATTTACGCGGATCAAATTCTGCAGGATGTTCAGCCAAGAATTTACGCACGGCACCCGTTGATGCTAAACGTAAATCAGTATCAATGTTCACTTTACGCACACCGTGCTTAATACCTTCAACGATTTCTTCTAACGGTACACCGTAAGTTTCTGGAATTTCACCACCGTACTGGTTGATGATTTTCAGCCACTCTTGCGGTACTGAAGATGAACCGTGCATAACCAAATGCGTGTTAGGGATCCGCGCATGGATTTCTTTAATACGGTCGATACGTAATACATCACCGGTAGGTTTACGGCTGAACTTGTACGCACCATGACTGGTACCAATGGCAATCGCTAACGCATCTACATGAGTATCAGCAACGAACCGAGCAGCTTCTTCAGGCGACGTTAGCATTTGGTCCATGCTCAGTGTTCCCACAGCACCAACACCATCTTCTTCGCCAGCTTGGCCAGTTTCTAAACTGCCTAAACAACCAATTTCACCTTCAACAGACACACCACAAGCATGAGCAAATGCCACTGTACGACGAGTGACATCTACGTTGTAGTCGTATGATGCAGGTGTTTTACCATCGGCCATTAACGAGCCATCCATCATGACTGATGACATACCTAACTGAATTGAACGCTGACAAATGTCAGGATCAGTACCATGATCTTGATGAATACAAACTGGGATATCAGGATACTGCTCAAGAGCGGCTGCCATTAAGTATTTTAAAAATTGTGGGCGAGCATATTTACGTGCACCGGCAGAGGCCTGAACAATCACAGGGCTGTCAGTGGCTTCAGCGGCTTGCATAATTGCACGCATTTGCTCAAGGTTGTTAACGTTAAAAGCAGGGACGCCATAACCATGCTCTGCAGCGTGGTCAAGCAGTTGTCGTAGAGAGATAAGAGCCATTTTGTTCTCCAATAATAGGGTGATTACTCACCTAGGTCGCTATCGTTTGGACGGATTTTTTACTCTGTCGCGGCTAAAAAATAACAGTGACAGAGCGGTTTTTTTTATAATAATTATTAGGTTTACGCTACAAATACTTGATGTGTGAACTAAGCGCCACGCTTTTCAAGCATTGCTACTGCGGGTAATTCTTTGCCTTCTAAAAACTCAAGGAAAGCCCCCCCACCGGTTGAAATATAAGACACTTTGTCTGCAATATTGTACTTATCGACTGCCGCCAGGGTGTCACCACCGCCAGCAATAGAAAATGCTTTGGAATTTGCGATCGCTTCGGCGATACGCTTAGTGCCTTCGCCGAATTGATCAAATTCAAACACGCCCACTGGACCATTCCAGACGATCGTGCCCGCTTGTTCAATAATTTTAGCTAAGGCTTCTGCGCTGTCAGGACCAATATCAAAAATCATATCGCTGTCAGTCACCTCGCTAACCGATTTAAGCGTCGCGGCAGCCGTTGGACTAAACTCACTCGCGACTACCACGTCAGTAGGAACCGGAATATCACCACCACGACTTCGGGCATTGGCCACTAGACGCTTGGCCTCTTCTACTAAATCAGCTTCATACAGTGACTTACCTACTTTATAGCCTGCTGCAGCAATAAAGGTATTAGCAATACCGCCGCCCACAACAAGTTGGTCAACTTTAGTTGAAAGGCTTTCAAGTACGGTTAATTTAGTCGACACTTTAGAACCACCAACAATCGCCACCATTGGACGAGCTGGATTATCAAGCGCTTTGCCTAGTGCATCTAATTCTTGGGCTAATAACGGGCCAGCACAGGCAATGGGGGCATACACACCGACGCCATGAGTAGATGCTTGGGCACGATGAGCCGTTCCAAATGCGTCCATAACATACACATCACATAATGCGGCCATTTTTTTAGATAATGCTTCATCGTTTTTACCTTCGCCAATATTAAAGCGAACGTTTTCAAATACGACGACTTCGCCAACATTAACCTCAACACCATCAAGATAATCACTCACTAAACGCACTGAGCAATCTAACGCTTTCGTTAAATAATCCACTACAGGTTGCATTGAGAATTCGGCGTTGAACACACCTTCTGTTGGGCGGCCTAAATGTGACATCACCATGACTGCGGCGCCTTTTTGCAGCGCAAGTTTAATCGTTGGCAATGACGCCCGTAAACGCGCATCACTGGTCACAACGCCATCGCTGACAGGCACGTTTAAATCTTCACGAATAAGCACCCGCTTATTTTGTAGATCTAAATCTGTCATGTTAATAATTGCCATAATTAGCAGTTCCTTTTTAAGTTAATACAAAGTCTTTGTGCGCAACCGGCTTAACCCATTACGGCATAATCTGTTTATGTTACCGATCTAATTTTGCTTGGATCATCGCTAAACTGGTATCAAGCATGCGGTTGGCATAACCCCATTCGTTATCGCACCATAATAATAATTTGACCAAGTGGCCAGCGCTAACACGGGTTTGGGTACCATCGACAATACTTGAACGTGGATCATGGTTAAAGTCACACGATACCAGAGGCTCGTCAGTATAGCCTAAAATACCATTAAAACTTCCGTTTGAGGCAAGTTCTAACACACTGTTGATCTGTTCAATATTGACTTTTTTCTCAAGGGTGACGGATAAATCGATCGCGGTCACATTAATGGTGGGCACACGCACAGAAATAGCTTCAAACTTATCTTTCATGTGCGGCAAAATACGTTCGATGCCTCGAGCTAATTTAGTATCAACAGGAATAATGGACTGGCCTGCGGCGCGCGTTCGACGTAAATCATCATGATAAGCGTCAATGACCTGCTGATCATTCATCGCCGAGTGAATAGTCGTAATAGCCCCACTTTTAATTTCAAAATGCTTATCCAATACATCGATAACCGGGACAATACAATTGGTAGTGCAAGACGCATTAGAAATAACCGTATGGTCTGCACGCAATAAATCATGATTAACACCATACACAATGGTTGCATCAACATCTGCAGAAGAAGGATGGCTAATCAGCACTTGCTTAGCGCCAGCATGAATGTGTGCTTCGCAAGCTTGACGATCAATTAAGCTGCCGGTGGCTTCATAAACGATATCAATATCAAGCTCAGCCCAAGGCAATAAGTTAGCATCAGCTTGATTGAGTAACAAAATACTGTCATCACCAATAAGCAACTGATCACCCTTTAGCTTAACGTTATGCTTGAAACGACCATGAGTAGTGTCGTATTGGGTTAAATGACAAATAGCTTCTGGCTTTGCCAGCTCATTAATCGCCACAATTTGAATTTGTTGACGTTTACCAGATTCGTACAGTGCACGAAGTATTGAGCGGCCAATCCGGCCATAACCATTAATTGCAACTCGAATCATTTAGGGTCCAGTATCATTCACCGAGGTACCTATGGTGTCATCAACTATTGTAGAAACACTGACACATAAGTGACTTAGTAAATGTTATTTAGTGTGAATTAAAGACATAAAAATAACGGCCTGCAATAGTATTGCAGGCCGTTATTATACAGATTAACCACCTAATAGATAAGTGTTTAATCTCAGATGATTATCCTAAAGATTGGACAGTTTTTACTACATTATCAACAGTGAAGCCGAAATGCTTAAGTAAATCACCACCAGGGGCTGACTCACCGAAGGTCGTCATACCCACTACGCCACCATCAAAACCAATATACTTGTACCAGAAATCTGTATGTGCAGCTTCAATGGCAACACGTTTAGTGACACCTTTTGGCAAGACAGATTCTTTGTAGGCAGCATCTTGCTTATCAAACTCAGTCGTAGAAGGCATAGAAACCACACGCACTTTTTGACCTAACTTGGTTAACTCGACGGCAGAATCCATCGCCAATTGCACTTCACTGCCGGTGGCAATCAAAATCACCTCTGCAGTGCCTTGACAATCAGACAGTACATAACCACCTTTAGTCACGTTAGCTAATTGCTCAGTGCTACGCGCTTGTGCTTTAAGACCCTGACGGCTAAAGACTAGCGCTGTTGGTGCATTGCGACGTTCAATCGCCACTTTCCATGAAACAGCCGTTTCAGCTGCATCACATGGACGCCATACGGCCATATTTGGCGTTAAGCGCAAGTTAGCTAATTGCTCAACAGGCTGATGGGTTGGACCATCTTCACCTTGACCAATTGAGTCATGGGTATACACGAAAATATTTTGAATACCCATTAATGCAGACATACGTACTGCGTTACGCGCATATTCCATAAACATCATGAAGGTTGCACCATAGTTAATAAAACCACCATGCAATGATGCGCCGTTCATAATACCGCTCATGCCAAATTCACGTACACCGTAATAGATGTAGTTACCGGCAGGATCGTCTTGAATACCTTTTGAACCAGACCAAAGCGTTAAATTAGAACCGGCTAAGTCTGCGCTACCACCGAGTAATTCTGGCAACATGGCACCGAAGAAACCTATGGCATTTTGCGATGCTTTACGGCTGGCAATACCTTCAGCTTTATCTTGGCTTTGTTGGATAAAAGCTTGTGCTTTAGATTCGAAATCTGCAGGTAAATCACCTTTTAATACCCGGCGATCATATTCTGCAGCGAGTTCTGGAAATGCAGCTTGATAAGCGCCAAATTTTTCATTCCATAATGATTCATTGGCCACACCTTTTTGCTTAGCATCCCAACCAGCATAAACATCAGATGGGATTTCAAAAGGAGCATGTGGCCAGTTTAAGAACTCACGAGCCGCGGCGATTTCAGCATCACCTAATGGTGCACCATGGCAATCATGGCTACCCGATTTGTTAGGCGAACCGAAACCAATAATGGTTTTACAGCAAATCATCGATGGCTTGTCAGTGACTGATTTGGCTTGTTCAATTGCAGCACGGATAGCGTCTGGATCATGACCATCTACACCCGCAATAACATGCCAGCCATAGGCTTCAAAACGCTTAGGCGTATCGTCGGTAAACCAACCTTCAACATGACCATCGATAGAAATACCGTTGTCATCCCAAAATGCCACTAACTTACCAAGACCCAATGTGCCCGCTAATGAACTGGCTTCGTGAGAAATACCTTCCATTAAACAACCATCGCCTAAGAAACAGTAGGTAAAGTGATCAACAATCTCGTGGCCTGGGCGATTAAACTGAGCCGCTAAGGTTTTTTCAGCAATTGCCATACCAACAGCATTACTGAGCCCCGCGCCTAAAGGACCGGTTGTGGTTTCAATGCCAGGGGTGTAACCATATTCTGGATGACCAGGGGTTTTTGAATGTAATTGACGGAATTGTTTTAGCTCTTCAATTGGCAATTCATAACCCGATAAATGCAGTAAAGAGTATATAAGCATAGAGCCATGACCGTTTGATAGTACAAAACGATCGCGATCGACCCAGTTAGGATTAGTTGGATTGTGCTTTAGAAAATCATTCCATAGCACTTCGGCAATATCAGCCATACCCATAGGGGCACCTGGATGACCAGAATTGGCTTTTTGAACCGCATCCATACTTAGGGCGCGAATGGCGTTAGCGAGTACTTTACGAGATGACATGCTCTCTCCTGCTTGTTTGTGAGTAGCTGACAATTGTGAAGTCATATTTTCCCCTACTAGGCGATGTGACGCAAATTAAAATTTCTCACATTGCATATTTATACCCAAACGACCTCGAAAGACAGGATTGTGCATGTCCAGAATTGACCCAGTTCAAGGGTCTAGGAATAGAGCGCCTGCGGCTGCTAGGAGCGGACTCTGTCCTACTAGGGACAGCTTCAGAAACGATAACAAGAGATAACAAGCGAACGCTGCGCTCACGGATAGAGCGGTCTAGCACCTAGGCTCGTGGCTTATCATCTCTTGATATCGCTCGTCACCGCTTGTCATCTCAGGAATAGGGACCGCTTCGCTGCTAAGATTTTATAGCATCAAGCAGCGAAGCGACCTAGTACCTAGCCATATGCTCAAATACCAATGAAGGGCATTGATGAGCTAAGTCATTATTTATTGACAGTCAAGCTTGAAAACAGCGCCATATCAGTCAAACATAACCTTATATCGCCATTTAAAGCCTAATAATCAACCCTGATATTGTTCAATTTTTGGCACTAAAGTGATTATAAAAAACCATAAAAACATCTAAAATTATTTATAATCAATTAGTTAATTAGCAACGAAGCTAAAAATAGTTATTTTGAATATAAAATATTCATGCATCACTGCACAATTATAAAGTTAAATTCGTATAGGGGGGGTGTTATCAGATTCGATTTCGACTAAAATAGACGTCTAGACGTATATTCAAATGCAACCAACGAGATTTTCCTATTATGGCAAAGCACTTGTTTACCTCTGAGTCTGTCTCAGAAGGTCATCCAGATAAAATCGCCGATCAGATTTCTGATGCGGTATTAGACGCAATACTTGAGCAAGATCCAAAAGCTCGTGTTGCGTGCGAAACATATGTTAAAACCGGTATGGTATTAGTGGGCGGCGAAGTCACCACTTCTGCTTGGGTAGATATTGAAGAAATTACCCGTAAAACCGTGCGCGAAATCGGTTACACCAATTCGGATATGGGTTTTGATGCAGATTCATGTGCTGTACTGAACGCCATTGGCAAACAGTCACCAGACATTAATCAAGGTGTTGATCGCTCAGATCCGGCTGAACAAGGCGCGGGTGACCAGGGCTTAATGTTTGGCTATGCCAGCAATGAAACCGATGTATTGATGCCTGCACCTATCACTTACGCGCACAAATTAGTTAAGCGTCAGTCTGAAGTGCGTAAAGATGGCACCCTACCTTGGTTACGCCCAGATGCGAAAAGCCAAGTAACGTTTGCCTATGACGATGGCAAAATCATCGGTATCGATGCGATTGTATTGTCAACGCAACATCGTGAAGACGTGAAACAAGCTGATTTGATTGAAGCGGTAATGGAAACCATCATCAAGCCTGTATTACCGGCACAATGGTTAAATAAAGACACTAAATACTTTATTAATCCTACCGGTCGCTTTGTAATTGGTGGACCTGTTGGTGATTGTGGTTTAACCGGACGTAAGATTATCGTAGATACTTACGGCGGAATGGCCCGTCATGGCGGCGGAGCATTCTCTGGTAAAGACCCATCTAAAGTAGATCGAAGTGCCGCTTACGCTGCACGTTATGTGGCTAAAAACATTGTTGCGGCTGGCCTTGCTGATCGCTGTGAACTTCAAGTGTCTTACGCCATTGGTGTGGCAGAGCCAACATCTATCAGTATTGAAACATTCGGTACCGGTAAAGTGTCTGAAGAAGTGTTAATCAAATTGATTCGTCAACACTTTGAGTTACGTCCATATGGCTTAACGGCAATGCTAGATTTGGCACGTCCAATCTACCAACAAACCGCTGCTTATGGTCATTTCGGTCGCGATATATTCCCTTGGGAAGCGACAGATAAAGCTGAAATCCTTCGGGCTGATGCTGGGCTATAATGAAGAAACGCATATCGTCTTAGCCTAGCGACTTTAGGCTAAGCAAAACGATATCAAAAATAAAACCGCCATTGGCGGTTTTATTTTATCTGATTTATTAGACTATTATTTGATCTCACAAATGGCTCACGTTATGTATCACCCCACTTGGCTAGACACAAAGATAACGGCAAACCACCAGCCATCTGTTGCGACTAAATCCATTGCGGTTAACCCAAGAGCAACTAATCCGACTGCGATTGAACTCACGGCTATCAAGCACTGTGCCAGTAAACTTTCTGCTATAAAAGCGTGGTCTGCACTCAAATTATTTTATCGTCAGCATATGCCTTATGCTCGATTAGCCCAAAAAGAAGCGGTTGCAGTGATTCATCACCTACACTCTTCTGGCACAGATAGCACAGACTTAAATCAGCAAACAATCGTTGCCGCAATAAGAATTAAACCGATAGGCCAATATCAATTGATAAGTGGATTATTAGTCCATCCTCACTATCGTGGCCAACAACTTTCAAGTCAGTTATTGCAATTTATCGCGCCCAAATTAACGAGTAGACATTGCTTCTTATTTGCCCACCCCTGGTTAATTGGCTTATATCAACGGCAGCACTTTATGGTGATAGACCCGAGTGCGTTTGCTAGGTTACCGGCAGAGATAATGCAGTTATATCATCGATATCACAGTGAGCAACGGCCATTAGTGATAATGCAACTCCATGACGCTGAAGTGACAGCGCCATAAATACGGGGTGATAGGCTCATTAACAATGATCAAAATGAGCCGTTTCAACACACATAAACGATACTTGCGGCATGGTCATTACTGGCACCACTTTGACACAAATTGACGCCTTATTAATCCGCTCGACTTGGGTAAACAATGTAATCGCTGCATGGTAATCATTGGTTACCCCACAAAATAACCACGTTTGTTGCCAGCACACAAAATATCCCGACGGCTGCAACTGTGGATCATCTTCATCTTGTAAATCAGCTGCAACACACTCAAACGTCTCACTCGCGTCAGTCAATACCGCAGCAATCAGCTTCATATTGTCAAACGCCGATAACCTTAAGCCAAGGTAAGGTAAAAAAAGGGTTTCAAAGTCAGTACTCATAATATTCCTAATAAATAACCTCAGCTCGGGATAGCAAACGATAATCAAACAACTCTTTGTCCTGCTATCGGTGTTGCATTGACTGACAATAGGGCCACAACTAACACGTCAATGTCCCTTGTTAGCAAAGCCAATGGCCAGTTTGATATTGCAGACTTGAAATAAATCGGTTTTTATCGATATATCCCTTATACCGCCTTGACGTTAAATAACCACCTTAACGACACAATTGATCAGATACCATTTACCGTGGCAGTGGCAGTGGCAGTGGCCAGTAAACAATAATCACGTTGTTCAAAACTAAATTGATCAATCTCTGTCATCGCCGCTTTTTGTTGATGTGCGGCTAATGAACGCGCATTGTCTGCGGCGACATACGTAATCATAAATGGAAAGGTATTGCTTACTTGTTTTTTTAATTCAGTGACTAACGCCGAAAATACTCCTTTGCCACGTTTTGATTCTTGGATCCAAACCGGCCCATATTGGCATGAATTAGTGGTCGATAAAGTTTGTCCCTCTAAATCGGTAAACTTAATTTTTTGAATAATATGGCGATACAATGGTTGCGCGGAAAGAAAGGACCATTTGGCTGCCATCACATAACCAATGATTTGCTCTTGCTCTTCTGCCACGATAAACCAATGCTGATTGATAAGCTGTATCACCTCGCCTTTGCTGAGTGAATGAGCATGAAGTTGGTTATTTGAACCTAGCAACTCATCATCTACATGAGCACGTTCTAACTGCACAATAGCAGCAACATCGGTTAATAACGCCTTACGGATAATAAATGACAATGATTATTCCTTTGACCCTAAATTGGGAGATTGTTTCTTAGACCATTCTATCACTAGCGCAACAGGCAGCGGAGACATAATTAATGTCCCCACACCAATAAGTAAGGCAATGACTAATATACCACTGACTTGCTGGCCTATATCACTTTGCCAATATAATCCTACGCCCACCAGCAACATGATTAAACCAACGATATGCAACACTTTGAGTAATTTGATCATTTTAGACTCTTTAATACGTTAAATAATGTTCATTAATCCGAAAAATTACAATTATTTACGCTCTTACTCACCTTCAAGTAGTAGAATAACGGCAATTTTTTCGTATTTGGAACTCTCTTCGCATGATAAAGCATATTCTTGGCGCCACCGTTATATTTTTAGGCCTTAGTGCTTGTCAAAACCACACTCAAATTGTCTCAAATGAACAATTAATTGGTACTTGGCATGTAGAAGTCGTCCTTGATACTCCTACCATTAATAATAGCCCAGCAAAATTAGTTTTTGCCCAAAATGGTGAGTTAAGCGGCAATAACAGCTGTAATCAATTTTTTGGTCATTACGATCAACAAGGAAATCGACTCCAAATGGCACCGTCGGGTTCAACTATGAAAGCTTGTGTAGATAGTTTAATGGCCCAAGAAGCGGATTTGATGCACGCTATTGCACAGGTACAACAGATTGATTTCTCAAAAGGCAAACTCAATCTGCTGTCTGAAAAGGGTGATACGCTATTGGTACTAACAAAACAATCATCGCCACGATCGTTATACAAAGAATCGTTATATAACGAGTCGTCCGATAAAGCCTCTTTAAATACTGCACCCTATTAATTTATAGTTTATAACCTCAATACTGTGAATTATTCACTTAAGTCGGTAGACTTATTACTCACCCAAGTGTCAGCTTAAAGTTCCACTGTAAAATGAATTTTTATTCAATAAATCTGATTCTTTCTTGACTTAACAAGCCAATATATTCAAAATATGCTAGTTTTTTGAATAACAACTATAAGATGAATTATCACTATGCCAGCGACAAGAAATCAGGATGAGCTCGTTCGAACTTTTAAGGCGATTCTGAAAGAAGAACGTTTTGGAAGCCAAAGCGAGATTGTTATTGCGCTTCAAGCCGAAGGATTCGGTAATATTAATCAATCTAAGGTCTCTCGCATGCTCAGCAAGTTTGGTGCTGTGCGAACTCGAAATGCTAAGCAAGAGATGGTGTATTGCCTCCCTGCCGAGCTAGGCGTTCCGACTGCGGGTAGTCCAGTTAAGAATTTAGTACTGGATGTTGACCATAACCAAGCCATGATTGTGGTAAGAACCAGCCCAGGTGCAGCGCAATTAATTGCACGTTTGCTCGATTCAATAGGCAAACCAGAAGGCATATTAGGTACCATTGCCGGCGATGATACTATTTTTATTTGCCCAGCAAGCATAAAAACTATTGATGATACTCTCGAAACGGTTAGATCCTTATTCAACTATAGTGAATAAAAAAACCGTTCCAATAAAAAAGCAATGCCATGGCATTGCTTTTTTATTGCCTAGGATCGGCGTTTACACATCATCAAATTGAGTTAAAAAATCCAGTGATGGTACAAAAAATGACGACCCAGTCAACGCTTTAGTAAACGACATTAGATGATCATGATTTCCATGACCATCACCGTGCACCATACTGCGGAGCATTTTTTCGAAGTTATCAGGTGTACGGCATACAGAAAGAAACATTAGCCCTTGTTCTCTAATCGAACCATATGGCATGCTTTGGCGTAAAATCTCTAATGCGTTACCCTGTGGGTCCTTTAAATTGACTCGTTTCGTATGGCTGGTTAATGGCTTATCTTCTGACTCGTACTCAATATCATCAACTTTGGTTCGACCAAAAATATCTTCTTGTTTTTTAAGTGGTAAACGATGCCATTTACTTAAGTTATGCATGTATTTTTGCACATGTAGATAACTACCAGATACAAAGTCTTGATCTTCATCACCGACGAGCGCAACTTGTTGACGATGGCGCCCTTTAGGGTTTTCAGTACCATCAACAAAGCCGGTTAAATCACGACTGTCCATAAATCGAAAACCGCGCTCTTCATCGACTAACTCAACCAAATCCTCAAACATTTGATTAATTTCATTAGCAACAAGATGCAAAATATCATAACGATCGCAACGGATATGAACAAACAGATCATATTCCATCGCGGGAGCATCACGATTACCGTCATTCATTGCAGGAAAAGGTTTCAACAATGCTGGACGAGCTTCTGGATAAAAAGTATCCCAAAAATTGGCCCCAATACCCACAAAGCCATTAAAAGCACTGTCTGCATACTGATCCGTGAGTTCGTAAATGTATTGCGCCACATTAGCAATGGACGGACGTAGTTGATCTTCAACACCGTCATTGGCATTAAACATCAAGTACACACTGTGTAAATTCCCTTCTGCGCAAATCCCTAACTGTTCACGAGGCATAACTTGGTTACCCATATTAACTCATCTACCTTAATACTTTATGTCGGCCTAAATGGTTATAACTTAACGCTTTGATGTAATTAAGTAGTCATTAGATAACCAATAGCTTCTTTTATCAATTCCGCTAATTAATAGCTTATCTTAATTCAATATACATTACCCGAAGTGTACTCACATTTAGCTGATTTGTAATCGATATTGTACTCATATTGGGTCAGGTAAGAGGTTGATCATTCATTACAATTATTATCATACTGTCTGTGAATATGGCGAGCAGGGCCACCACTGCATTCTCATTTACGATACTATTACCAATATTTTTCGACCGTTATTTGCCCAGGAGCACGTCGAAGATTTTTGGCTAATCCTTTATCTACTAGGGCTATTTGAGCGTCACTTATCATCCCTGGGTTACCACAGATCATCACTTGAGAATGTTCTGCATTAATCCCTAACCCCGCTTTTTGTTCAATTAATCCGCTGCTAATGCCATCAGGAATGCGACACGATAACCCTTCAGGATAGTCTTCACGGGTCACAATCGGAATAAACACAAACTGCTGTGGATGTTGTTCAATAAACTGGTTAATGGTTGCTAAATAAGCTAAATCTTCAGCGAACCTGACACCATAAACTAATACGACTTTTTCAAAGCGTTGCCAAGGTTCTGCCGTTGCCAGCATAGAGATAAAAGGACCCACAGCGGTACCGGTAGCAAAGAACCACAAATGTTTGCCTTGCAATACGCCGTTAGGCACTTCATCTAAGGTCATAAATCCAGTCGCTTTGGGCGTCACTTCAATGGTGTCTCCTGGGTTTAATGCTTTTAGATCTGGAGATAATTGCCCATCCTCTACCGACACCGCCAGCACTTCGACATAATCCGTACCTGGAGAATTTACCAGTGAATACGCCCGCGCGACACGCTTTTCATCACGCATTTGGCTGAGCTTAATAAACTGACCTGCGATAAAAGGTTCGACATCGGCTTTGATGCGCAATGAGAATAATTTATCATTCCAATCAATGCGCTCAATTACCTTACCCGTTGTCCACATAGTCACTATCCTTATCGCTGAAAGCCTATCTTAATCATAAGAGACTAAGTAGCTTGAGTCACGCTTTGTGATCCATCTTTAGTCGACTTATCCTGTCTAAATTGCGCTAACCCTTGCTGTATCAGCTCATATGTTTTATCAACACCAGCAGCAATATCGCCCTCTAGTACTTTTAAACCAGACAAAATATCACTTGCCTCTTTAAAGCCGTGATCGATTGCATCTCCAATTTTGAGCATAAAGCTGTCAACTTGTTCATCGAGCACCATAGATTGGTTTTGTTGTTGATGCACAGAGAAAAACGCTGTTGCAAAGCTAACAATACGATCAGCAGTTGCTTCTGGCGAGTAATCCACCCCACTCGCAAGGCTCTTTTGGACTGAGTTTTCTCCTCGCATTGGTGCAAGCTCTTCGTTAATGGCTTCAATCGCGGCGCGATAAAGTAATGCCATGGACTTGTCACCGGCAGCAATGCTCACTTCCTCTTGTGCTGCCAGAATGTTGTTATTCATTATTTGACGACTGAGTTGGCTCGCTGATATTTTGGTGGATAAGTTGACCGCTGAGCTAGCGTTATTGGAAGCGGCTTGAGTTGACGAAGTGGCGGCACGGGTTGAAGTGCTTTTACTTTCTAGTGCAGGGGTTGTAATGGTCTAATGAAACTGTAGAGATTTATAGCTTAAAATAAGCAAAATCTTAAAGGTATTTATTATGATTAGAA
>NZ_JBEOPP010000042.1:0-42266 GCF_040310185.1 Shewanella sp. T24-MNA-CIBAN-0130
AATGATTTTTTTGATGAGGAAAGATCTGCTTATCGTTAAATTCGGCAAATAGTGGCGCTTTTAGACTGGCGTTAACACTAGAGCCAAAGCGTCCGCGACCATGACCAAATAGCATCGCAATTACAACAAATAAAGATATTGTCGTGCTAGCTAGCACAAACCAATTTACAGTAAAACTTTCGCCAAAAGACCGTATTAAATTTTGTTCAATTAAATATTTGAGCCCTATAAGAAACCAAATCAATACAAATACCAGACTTACGATTTCGTTAATTTTAGATACTGAAAAAGTTTGCTGAGGATAAACCGTCTTATAGAGTGGGCCAGTAAATGCATCTTCTAGAAGGTCCACATGTACCTCCCAATGCCGTTGCCAAGACTTGCTGCCAATATTGGTAAGATGCCATGCTAAAGACAGAACGAAGCCAATACAGATTAGGAAATAGACTTCTACATGGTTGAACGAATCTGGCTTTATATAGTTATCAGATGAAATTAATGCAAAATAGCCTACGAATGTACTGGCGATAAATGCCCAAAAATAAGTGGCTCGTTTCCAATACATTTCAATCTCAAAATTTCTCGTTGCCCAAGCTTTCTCAAACGCTCTTTCTGCTTTTTTAGGACAAATATCAACTAATAAACTATTGTATTCCTCCTTAGACAGCTCAGAAAGCGCTGATGGTTTATTCGAATATATATAGTTGAAAACCCCCAAGGCTTCCTCCCCAAAAATTAACAAATTTCAGACAGAAATATTCTATCCTCATCTATTATCCATCTTGATAGCATCAGATTGGTTATTCAAGCTATATTAATAAGTTATGTCATTTTTTATATGAATTTGTCGTCTGGAAGTGCTTTGGTTTAGTATTTAGATTGTAATATTTTGGGGGGTAGTCAGAAAAATAGATACACAGCATAAGTAATGAACTTCTGATCTAATCTGCATGGAGGCAGAGCGCGCAGTGCGTCCTCTTTAGAGTTCTGTCACTATCGGCTGCTTTGTCGTGTTGAGATATGGGAGTTGATTCACTTTCCACAAGCTAGTGTGAGTAGGTAAATTTGCTACATATTTGCTACACAGAACTCCAGATACGAAAAAGCCGTAGTAGGTACTAACCTACTACGGCCTATCTGTATTGGTGGCCCCTCCCAGACTCGAACTGGGGACCTGACGATTATGAGTCGTATGCTCTAACCAACTGAGCTAAGGGGCCGACTTAAGATAGTCGTCACTATCGAAAGCGTGTGCAGTATACGAAGTTTATTTGTGGTTGTCACCTCTGATTTTGCAAGAATTCTGTTGAAATGATTCAACTGGTTATCTGTTAATCAGTGCAACTAAATATCAAATAAAATTCTGGCAGATATTGGTCGCAGTTTAAGATGAAATAAATACTTTGATCACAGTTGTGGCTAATGGTTTTTTTTGGTCGAAAAATAATGGGTCAGGGATTATGTCATTCCTTATGGATCTCGGGTGTGAGCGAGTCTATAAAGTCAGTCCCAAATGCGAACCATTCTCAATGCCAGCGTATCGGCACAATGTTGCGAAAAAAAACAATACCCCTTCAATTAAGTAGTGCTGTAACGCATATTTTTGCATGTTCTGTGATGACGATGTGTGTACTTGGGCTTGCTTTGTTAAGTTTTGTGATCATGCGGGGCGACGGTGTTTTAAGATGCGGGTGGCGCTCACGTTAATCGTGCAAATTTCGAGCTGATTTAAAGGTTGAGACTAAGGTCTTAAGTATTTGCAGTATCTTGGGTTTATCTCTGTTAAAAAGGTAGTCAAGGTGTAATTGCGTCAGTCTGTAAACCCATGTACTGCCCCATAATAATGTCTTCTTAATAGCGAGAATGGTTATGGATGCAAGTGACAATTATTTTTATTGTTTTTAGACGAAAAATTGGCTTGAGCTTGAAATCAAGGTAACAACAACACAAGCACGAGTGTAGATTTGCGGTCTTAAATAGTGTGGGAATAAATGCTTGCATGATATCAGTAGAAATGAACATGCGGGAACGTCTGACCAAAAGCTCATCTTGGTTATGTCGAGGTCATCAAGTTTGATGCGTAGTCGGCATAAAGTTTTTTAGATGGGGTCTACTAGGACTCTGTTCACATAGAGATGACATGAATGGGGATACACACATGTTGCAATCTAATTTGAAAGTGCTTGCAGATAAGCTAGGCCAACTCCTTGAGCCTTCAAGAGTCAATACCGATTACATACGCCGCGTGGCATGGGGAACAGACGCTTCTTTCTACCAAAAACGTCCACAAATGGTAGTCCACACTAAAGATGAAGCTGAGGCGTCAAAAGTCTTGGCGCAATGTTATCAGAGCTCTACGCCTGTGACATTTAGAGCCGCAGGTACCGCGCTTTGTGGTCAGGCGATTTCTGATTCAGTTCTGATGGTCGCAGGTCTTCATTGGAATAATTTTAAGGTGTTAGAGGGCGGCAAAAAGGTACAAATGCAGCCCGGAGTGATTGGCTCTAGACTTAATGGTGCACTGGCACCTTTGGGATGGAAGTTTGGTCCCGATCCAGCCACGATTGCCTCGGCGATGGCCGGTGGTATTGTGGCTAATAATGCTTCTGGTATGAACTGTGGTACGCACCATAACTCTTATCAATTAATTGACTCTGCTCGAATTATATTTGCTGATGGTTCGATTTTAGACACCGCAAGCAAGCAAAGTCGTCAAGTGTTTAAAAAACATCACCCTGAGATGATCAAAGGCATTGAAGCCATTCGTGACGAAATCATGGCTGATAAAGAATTAGTTAGTCGTATCAAGCGTAAGTACTCGATTAAAAACGTGACTGGCTTTGGTATGAATTCATTTGTTGATCATCAAGACCCTATCGACATTATCTTACACTTGATGGTTGGCTCGGAAGGTGCGCTCGGCTTCTTATCAGAAATTACCATGAAAAGTGTGGTGAAAAACAAATTCTCTGCGTCGTCTATGGTTTATTTCGATTCACTTCGCGGTGCTTGTGAGGCGATTGTTGAGCTGCGACGAGATGCCTTCAAAGAGACCAACGCGGCGGAGTTGTTAGATAACTTCGCTCTGAAAGCTGTTGCCCAGTCTAAGTATGAAACACCAGACTTCTTAAACAATGTGCACAAAGATGTGACGGCCGTATTATTCGAGACCTTTGGCGATAACCAAAAGCAGATCGATGCCAACGTTGCTAAAATGTCAGCGATTATGGCAAAACATGGTTTGTATCATGACGTCGAGTTCACCCAAGATCCTGCTGTAATTACCAATATGTGGGCTATTCGTAAGGCGATTTTCCCGCTAGCAGGTTCAATGCGTCCGGTCGGCACGTCTTGTATTATCGAAGATATAGCCTTCCCAATTGAAGTGTTGCCGCAGGCAACCATAGATTTACAAAACTTATCTTTTGCCCATGGTTATGATGATGCGGTGATTTATGGTCACGCACTTGAAGGTAACTATCACGTTATCTTCGCACAAGACTTCTCCTCTAAAGCTGAAGTGGATCGTTTCGAAGGCTTTATGCAAGGGATGTGTGATCTTGTTGTGGGATATGACGGCTCGCTTAAGGCAGAGCATGGCACCGGATTTGGTATGGCTGCCTTCGTTGAAAAAGAATGGGGCACAGCAGTCTATGACTTGATGAAGCGAGTCAAGAATACGCTTGATCCAAACGGTATTTTAAACCCTGGCGTCATCATTAATGACGACCCACTTTGCCATGCTAAAGGCTTTAAGCCTATGCCAGCAGTGCATAGTATTGTGGATAAATGTATTGAGTGTGGATTTTGTGAACCGCATTGTGTGGCTCATGGTTTAACTCTATCTCCACGCCAACGTACCGCCGTTGCGCGCGTGATGAAAACATTAGAAGCCACGGGCAATGAGCCTGATGTCTTGGCTGATCTGAAAAAGAACTATCCTTACTTTGCTATTGACACCTGTGCTGCAGATGGCCTGTGTAAACTCGGTTGTCCAATGGCGATTGATACCGGTAAATATATGAAGGTATTGCGAGCCGAAGGGGCCAGCAATATGGATAAGAAAATTTCTGATTTCACTGCCGATCGTTTTGGCACTATGGAATCGGTCGCTCGATTTGCGTTAGGTGCCACCGATATTACCCGTAAAGTGATTGGCGAGTCTGGTATGGGCGCTATAACCAAAATCGTGCGTAAAGTTATGCCAGGTATGCCGGTGCCGTTATGGACTGAAGGGATGCCGACACGAGGCAAAGCCTTGCCAACTCGCAAAACCAATGGTGACATGAAAGCCGTGTACTTCCCTGCATGTTTGAACCGCATGATGGGCACTAGTGCTAAACATGACGATCAGCGCTCTTTACCCGAAACCATCGTGAGCCTATTTGAAAAGGCCAATATTGAGATAATTCTAGGTGAGAAAACCAAAGGTTTATGCTGTGGGCAACCTTGGGAGTCTTATGGTCATGATGATGCGGCCGACCGTAAGTCTGATGAACTCTCGGTGTGGTTGTTAAAAGCCTCTAATAATGGTGAGTATCCTATCCTAGTGGCAACCACTGCTTGTCTTGAGCGGATGCGCCGTGCTTGTGATAGCCGTTTGCAGATGTATGGCCCTGAAGAGTTTGCTTTTGAATTCATGGTTGACCGTATGCAAATAAACAAAGTTGTTGAAAAAGTAGCTGTTCACCCAACCTGTACCACGCGTAAGCTCGGTATGGCAGGCAAATTAACTGAACTTGCCAAGCTTTGCGCCACTGAAGTAGTGGTGCCAGAGAATGTAGGTTGTTGTGGTATGGCGGGCAACCGCGGTATGAATTACCCTGAGCTTAATGAACATGGACTTCGTCATTTAAAAGAAGAGACCAAAGATAAAGGTTGTACCCATGGTTACTCAGTATCTGCAACCTGTGATGTTGGTTTAACGACGCACTCGGGTATTCCATATAAAAACATCTTAACGCTTCTTGATAAAGCCGCGAGCAGAAAACAGCAATAAACCGCTGATTTCATCCTTGATTAGCCCACGCAATAGCGTGGGCTTTTTTTATCTTAAGTTTGCAGGAACAATTGAATTATCATCGCTCACGTCACTTGACGATCTCATCGATGGCATGTGTTGACCAACATGAACTAATGCGGATAGTTTTTTTAAAATATCATCGTTCAAGTCACTTGACTATCTGATTGATGGCATGCTTTGACCAACATGAACTAATGCGGATAGTTTTTTTAAAATGTCGTCAAGAGAGTGTTGTGAAGGCTATATCTTTGCATGGGCATAGGCATGAGCATTTAGGCTTAATCTGATAAGTCATTGTGCCGCGTAAATTATACCAGTTCCATTAATAATGTGCTCAATCAGAGTCACTCAGGTTTTTCAGTTTGAGGCGCATTGTTGAAATAATGGTTGTTCCCTTATAAAACAATGCAACAAAAAAATGGAAAGCCTGAGTGGCTCCCAAGGGCGGTTTTCTGCACCTTCTATACTGCTTAATATGATTTTGACGTACGACTGCATGGATGCAGGAGATAGAGCAACGCAGGAGCTGTTGCCGAGAACAACTATGCCTACAATCCTATTACTTGCCTAGAAGGCGCAGAATTCCCGCTGAATGACCAGATAATTATTAGAATTGGTATTAGATAAAAAATTACAACTAGCAGCTTAGTATGCAAATAAAAAAACCCAGCATATGCTGGGTTTTCATGATCATAGAAGACTAAACCGTCAGTTTACTCGTCTAGGAAAGACTTTAATATTTCAGAGCGAGAAGGGTGACGTAACTTACGTAACGCTTTGGCTTCAATTTGACGAATACGTTCACGTGTTACATCAAATTGCTTACCCACTTCTTCTAAGGTGTGGTCTGTATTCATATCGATACCAAAACGCATACGCAGTACTTTTGCTTCACGAGCGGTTAGGCCTGCTAAGACTTCGTGTGTGGCGTTCTTAAGACTTTCGCTAGTTGCTGAGTCTAGTGGTAACTCCAGCGTCGTGTCCTCGATAAAATCACCCAGATGCGAATCTTCATCGTCACCGATTGGGGTTTCCATTGAGATTGGCTCTTTAGCAATTTTCAGTACCTTACGAATTTTATCTTCAGGCATCATCATACGTTCTGCTAATTCTTCAGGAGACGGCTCTCGGCCCATTTCTTGAAGCATTTGACGAGAAATACGGTTTAACTTGTTGATCGTTTCGATCATGTGTACTGGAATACGAATAGTACGTGCTTGGTCAGCAATTGAACGGGTGATTGCCTGACGGATCCACCACGTTGCATACGTCGAAAACTTATAACCACGACGGTATTCGAACTTATCTACGGCCTTCATCAAACCAATGTTACCTTCTTGAATTAAATCCAAGAACTGTAAACCACGGTTGGTGTACTTTTTGGCAATAGAAATAACCAAACGTAAGTTAGCTTCAACCATTTCTTTTTTCGCACGACGAGCTTTCGCTTCACCGATAGACATGCGACGGTTAATGTCTTTAATGCCTGCGATGGTTAAGTCGGTTTCGACTTCAATAGCCCCCAACTTTGTCACACAACGCGTTACGTCATCGGTGATCATCCGCAAACCTTCAGCATAAGGCTTGGTGCTTGCTTTTTCTTTGTTAAACCAATCTAAGTTTGTTTCATTGCCGGTGAATGCTTTAATAAAGTTTTTCTTTGGCATCTTAGCTTGTTCAACACTAAGCTTAATGACTAACCGTTCTTGAATTCGTACGCGATCCATCATGCTGCGCATGCTTTTGACTAAACGGTCAAATTGTTTAGGGATTAAGCGGAATTCTTTGAATAATTCACCGATAACAAATAATGAGCCTATCGCTTCAGGATGATCACGGCCTTTTTCAGCAATAATACCTAAGCTTTTTTCGTAGGCTTCTCTGAGTTGAGTGAATTTTTCTTTGGCTTGTTCAGGATCAGGCCCTTTGTTGCCTTCTTCCTCTTCATCATCGTCGTCATCATCATCTTTTTTATTGTCAGCCAATTCAGAACCAACATTGGTGGCAGTAGGTGCGACGTCATCGTCGTCAGGATTGATAAATCCAGAGATAATATCAGACAAGCGCAATTCTTCAGCTTCATACTTATCGAATTGCTCTAAGATCATTGCGATCGCTTGAGGGTATTCACTGACAGAACTCTGTACAGTGTTAATACCTTCTTCAATACGTTTAGCAATAACAATTTCGCCTTCGCGGGTAAGTAGCTCTACCGTGCCCATTTCGCGCATGTACATGCGGACAGGGTCTGTGGTTCGGCCTAACTCACTTTCTACGGTTGCGAGAGCTGCCGCTGCTTCTTCTGCAGCATCTTCGTCTGTGTTGTCTTCCGACATCATCATGTCATCGGCATCTGGCGCTTGTTCAAAAACGCGGATACCCATGTCATTTATCATCTGGATAATATCTTCAATCTGATCGGAATCGACCATGTCTGCAGGTAAGTGGTCGTTCACTTCTGCATAGGTTAAGTAACCTTGCTCTTTACCTTTAGCGAGCAACAGTTTAAGTTGCGACTGCGGAGTGTGATCCATAGATATCATCCAATTTTGGGTAACTGTTAAAACGATAGGCCAGTTAGCTTTACTAAGTGGCGCGCAAATCGTCAATTATAGCTGTATGGGCTAACCTTAGCTAGTCCATGGCAATGTTTGTACGCACATTCTTGACGAATAAATTGCGTATTACTTTGCTATGCCTTTCATTATCGAAATCAGCTTTTTTAGCTGCATTTTTTCAACTTTCGTTAAAGCCTGTTTGAGACTCAATTCCTGATATCGTTGTTCAATATATTGGTTGTTTAACCAAATCAGGGTTTGCTTAAACTCTGGCAATACGTTTTCATCCGCCACTTGATGTTCCCATTGGGCTAGCTTAATTAGAGTGCTTTTTTTCTGATGCTCTCTATGCATTTCAAGTAGTTGTGCGCTGTTTAACGTTTGCTCTCGAGTTATATCTAACAAATGATTTAGCAATTCTATGCCGGTCATTTGTAATCGATCTAGTGCTGGCTGTTTTGCCAAACCAAAGCCTAAACTTGGGTTTTGGATCAGGAGGCCAATAGCCAATCTTAATGGCGTGCCACGACCTTGTAAGCCTTTCGCATTTAATGGTTTCTGTTTTGCAGAAAAACCTAACTTCTTTTTCAAGTCATCGGCACTGTTCATGCCTAACTTGTGTGCCAGATTTTCTAGCAATAAATTTTGTAGGACGGTATCTTGTACCTTTTCAATTAGCGAGATTGCTTGCTTGGCTAATGCCCCTTTATCTGTCCCGTGGTTAGCACTTAATGTGTCAAACAAAAACTCGGGTAGTAACATGGCTTTTTGCATTAAGGCTTCAAATGCTTCTTTACCAATTTTGCGGACCATAGTGTCTGGGTCTTCACCTTGCGGTAGAAACATAAACTTGACTTGATCACCCGGTTTTAACAGTGGCAATGCTGTTTCGAGTGCACGCCAAGCAGCTTCGCGGCCTGCACGGTCGCCGTCATAACAACAGACCACCTGTTTTGCACTACGCACTAAAAGCTGAAATTGTTCAGCAGTAGTCGAAGTCCCTAAAGATGCAACCGCATAATCAACCCCAAATTGGGCGAGTGCGACGACATCCATATATCCTTCAACAATTAACACATGCTGTGGATCACGGTGTTTTTGCTTTAACTCATATAAACCATAAAGTTCATTACCCTTATGAAATATGGGCGTTTCTGGCGAATTCAAGTACTTTGGGGTACCGTCACCCAAAACTCTACCGCCAAATCCCACAACACGACCGCGACGATCGCGTATTGGGAACATTAATCTGTCGCGAAAACGGTCATAGCGTTTACCGCTATCATTGGCAATAAGCATGCCTGCTGTCAGTAATTTATCTTGGGCGGGCAAATTTTGCCGGTAACGACCCAATAAACCATCCCAACCATCGGGGGCAAACCCGATACCAAATTGTTCAACAACGTCATTTGATAAACCTCTGAACTCTAGGTAATCAACAACTTTTTGTTTGTCTGTATGCTGCCTAAGTTGGCTTTGATAGAAGAGATTGGCTTCTTCCATCAGTTCATATAAATCGCGACTTAATCCTTGGTCGGGTCTTTTCCCTGTGCCTTGCTCCCGTGGTACGGCAAGACCAAGTTGACCTGCAAGCTCTTCAATGGCGTCAATAAATTCTAGTCGATCATATTCCATGACAAAATCAATGGCATTGCCATGAACACCGCAACCAAAACAATGATAAAACTGTTTATCTCTGCTGACGGTAAAAGAGGGTGATTTTTCGCTATGAAAAGGGCAGCAAGCCGAGTGATTCTTACCGGCTTTTTTCAACGGGACTTTACGATCAATTAGATCGACTATGTCTATTCGAGCTATTAGCTCATTGATAAAATCACGAGGTATCGCCATTGATTGCTGTTGTTCTCGAATTTACTTTATCAACTGATTAAAACAAACAAGCCGTGCAAGTGCACGGCTTATTCAACATTAAAACTTGATTACTTCAATTTAGCGCGGATCATTGTACCAATGGCACTCATATCTGCACGGCCTTGAACTTTAGATTTTAATGCTCCCATTACTTTACCCATATCCGCCATGGATGCCGCACCAACGTCAATGATCGTTGCATCGATAATCGCTGCAACTTCATCTTCGGTTAGCGGCGTAGGCAAAAAGTCTTCGATAACTCGAATTTGTTCTGCTTCTGCTGCGGCCAACTCCGGACGATTCGCGGCTTCATATTGAGCAATCGAATCTCGGCGTTGTTTTACCATTTTGGTTAATACAGCTATTGTCTGCTCATCAGTCAGAGTTTCGCGGGTATCCACTTCAATCTGCTTGATGGCAGAAAGCGCCATACGAATTGTTCCTAAGCGCACTTTTTCTTTAGCACGCATAGCATCTTTCATTTGGTCTTTTAGCTGATCGGTTAAGTTCATAATGAGATTAATATAAACGTACGCGACGTGCGTTTTCGCGAGAAAGCTTCTTTGCTAGACGCTTAACTGCAGCTGCTTTTGCACGCTTACGGGCAGTAGTAGGCTTCTCGTAGAATTCACGAGCACGCACGTCAGCTAGAATTCCAGCTTTTTCACAAGAGCGCTTGAAACGACGAAGAGCTACGTCGAATGGTTCGTTTTCACGTACTTTAATTATTGGCATACGCCATCACCCCTTAGGTGTAGTTATGCTGGATGACTAAATCGACTAAACATTTTTAGTGATTTAGCTCAAACCAAAGGCTATTCAAAATGGTGCGGAATTTTACACCGAGCGACGACCATTTGTAAACCCCTGATTGATTTTCTCTTTAGCTAAGGTGTAACAGTTTCATTTTTAAGATTTTATAAAACGTTATTGGCTTAAATAGTCGCCACTGGAGATAACAAATGCATATCATACAGCCGTTTGCGCCAATAGAGGTCTTGAATCTACTGGCTGTAGACTTGCTATTGACGCATAAATTCGTCTTGTTATCAGCCTAAAATTCAAGTTTGAGATCAAAATAGTCAATGTTAGCTCATTCAAAACAGTTTGTTGATCTCAAATCCCGAGCGGATCTCAAATACTGAGTTGAGATCAAATCCCGAGTTGAGATCAAATACTGAAACATTGGAGTATTTACGCTGAGACGGGTAGAATTAGCGTCCATATTTTTAATGAAGACGAGAGATTATGCGGGTTATCGGTATTGAGACATCTTGTGACGAGACTGGGGTTGCAGTCTATGACGATAAATTGGGCCTGTTGTCAGATGTGCTATATAGCCAAGTTAAATTGCACGCCGATTACGGTGGTGTTGTGCCTGAGCTTGCCTCTCGTGATCATGTTCGTAAAATTGTGCCATTAATTAAACAGGCTTTATCCGAAGCAAATTCGAGTGTAGATGATATCGATGGTGTGGCGTACACCAAGGGGCCTGGGTTAATGGGTGCATTGCTTGTTGGGGCTTGTGTGGGGCGTTCGTTGGCCTATGCGTGGAACAAGCCGGCAATCGGTGTACATCATATGGAAGGGCATTTATTAGCGCCCATGCTGGAAGATAACGCTCCAGAATTTCCTTTTTTAGCCTTATTAGTGTCTGGCGGCCATTCAATGCTAGTACAAGTTGAAGGCATTGGCCGGTATCAAGTGTTAGGTGAATCTCTTGATGATGCTGCAGGCGAAGCTTTCGATAAGACCGCCAAACTAATGGGTTTAGATTATCCGGGTGGTCCACGGTTAGCTAAATTAGCCCAAAAAGGCGTGCCTGCAGGGTATAAATTTCCGCGTCCGATGACGGATAGACCAGGATTAGATTTTAGTTTTTCTGGATTAAAAACATTTACGGCAAATACAATTGCTAAAGAGCCTGATGATGAACAGACACGTGCTAATATTGCTCGTGCATTTGAAGAAGCCGTTGTTGATACCCTAGCCATAAAATGTAAACGTGCCTTGAAACAGACGGGTTATACCCGTTTGGTGATTGCTGGTGGTGTGAGTGCTAATACGCGCTTACGAGAGTCATTGGCTGAGATGATGACTAGTTTAGGCGGTCAAGTGTATTATCCTCGTGGGAAGTTTTGTACCGACAATGGTGCGATGATTGCTTATGCTGGATTACAACGGTTACGTGCTGGACATATAGAAGAACTTGCCGTTAAAGGTCAACCTCGTTGGCCTTTGGATACGTTACCTGCGGTTGATTAACCGATAAGTTTATGCGACTGATTTAAATGATTGTTCTGATCTTCAAATCCATAGAAAACCTAATACTAGTTGGTATTGGGTTTTTTTATCGCTTTTTTTCGTGAGACTTTGCTTTCTTCACCATGACGTAAACGGCCAATATTGTCTTTGTGGCGGATTAAAATCAGGGTTGACAACATGGCGACCGGAAGAATAAAGCGTTCGTCTAACCACCAAGTATACAAGGGCGCTAAGGTGGCGGTTGCCATTGCTGCAACAGATGAATAACGTGTTAAAAGCAAAAATACAATCCAAGTCAGGATTAGGCATATTGCTAAATCACCACCAATGGGCGCCATCGCACCAAAGGCTGTCGCAACACCTTTACCCCCTTTGAAACCAAAAAATATCGGCAATATATGCCCTAAGCAGGCGCTGACAGCAATAAAACCTAATGATACGGCATCAAGTCCCATTTTGTAGCCCAGAAAAGAAGGCAGAGCGCCTTTGAGCATATCGAAAAAAAGTACCATAGCAGCAGAACTTACTCCACCAATGCGTAGCACATTAGTGGCACCGGGATTGCCAGAACCGCTGGTTCTTGGATCGGGTAAACCTCTTATTTTACAAACCAGTACGGCACTTGAGATCGAACCCGCTAGGTAGGCGGCAATGATCATCAAAATGGTGACGGTAACGGCGTTCAAATTGGTTTCCTTACTCTTCTTAGGGTATCATCGCGCATTCATTTGCAAGACAAGTGATTTTCAGTAACCACTAAAGCCGCCTTTGCGTTAACATTAAAGATTTGATTGATGTTAATTGCATAATAGCGCCTATCCTACTGCGTTAACTCATTAGGAAAAAGCTTAAATGTGGATTATTAAGCATATAATCGGTAATAAAGTTTGTTTAGAGTGATCTTGTGGTTTTTTTGCGTCGATTAAGGTAGGAATTTATATGGATAAAGTACTCATCCGTCAGTTAGCGATAGAGACCATTATTGGTATCTATGAGTGGGAAAAAGAACTTCATCAAACATTACTCATCGATTTAGATATGGCGTGGGATAATCGTCTTGCGGCTGCCAGTGATAATTACCAACATGCATTGTGTTATGAAACGGTATCAAATCGTTTAACGACGTTAATTACTGAAAATCCGATTGATCTGATTGAAACGGTTGCCGAAATGATCGCCCATTGCTTGCAAGATGAATTTAATGTGCCGTGGGTTAAAGTCGTGGTGATGAAACCTGGGGCAATACCCCATGCCGTTTCTGTCGGTGTTGAGATTGAACGCGGCAGTATTTAACCTGAACTCGGGATAACAAACGACTCTCAAACAGCCCTTTGCCTTCCTAACGGTGTTGAATCAACTTGCAATAGACTCACTATTGACGCGTTAATTCGCCTTGTTAGTAAAACAAATGGCAAGTTTGATAGATATAATGACTAAGATTTATCTTTATCATTATATTTTCATCTCTTATCCCGAGATCAGGTTATTTAAGTCTTATTTTCTTTTTATTGTTTAGCATTAGGTCAGTCAATGGCACGTATTTACATTAGCTTAGGCACGAATATTTCGCCTGCGCAACATCTTAGAGCCGGTTTGGTTGATTTACAGAAACATTTTGGCCCGTTACAGTTATCGCGCGTTTTTGAGAGTGAATCGGTAGGATTTAAAGGCACTAATTTTTTAAATATGGTGGCGGCCGCCGATACCGAGTTATCGATTACAGAGGTTGTGGCAACATTTAAACAAATTGAACAAGATAACGGCCGTATTAGAGGCGAGAAAAAATTTAGCCCAAGAAGTCTTGATATTGACTTGTTGCTGTATGACGATGTTATTTGTGAAATCCCCGTTGAATTACCCCGAGGCGAAATTTTGTTTAATGCGTTTGTATTATGGCCTTTGGCAGAGTTAGTTCCTAACTTATGTCATCCGGTGACGTTACAAACCTATCAAATACTTTGGCAGCATTACGATAAACAGTGTCAGCAATTATGGCCTATCGCATTTGAGTTCCCAGCAGAATTATTAGCGACTAATCCGTTAATAATTACTCGATAAGTTAATCTCTAACAAGGACAAATATGGAAACGTTTCAAGTTATTCTGCTGGCATTAATTCAAGGGCTTACAGAGTTTTTGCCGATTTCTAGCTCGGCACATTTAATTTTACCATCACAAATTTTAGGTTGGGCAGATCAAGGTTTATCATTTGATGTAGCGGTCAATACAGGCTCTTTATTTGCGGTGATTATTTATTTCCGTTACGAGATTATCGCACTGGCTAAGGCATGGTTTACCAGCTTAGCCAGCAAGCAACAAACTCAAGAAAGTAAACTGGCGTGGTGGATAATTTTGGCTACTATCCCCGCTGTGATTGTGGGATTTACCGCAAAAGAATTTATTGAAACGCATTTTAGAAATACCTTGGTTATCGCGATAACCACCATTTTCTTTGGCTTACTGTTGTGGCTAGCCGATAGAATGTCAAAAGCCCAGTTAAGTGAATTTCAAATGGGTTGGAAAAAGGCGCTATTAATTGGTATTGCTCAAGCAATGGCATTAATTCCAGGTACTTCACGTTCTGGTGCCACGATGACGGCAGCACTGATGTTAGGCTTGACGCGTGAAGCGGCTGCTCGATTTTCATTTCTCATGTCTGTACCCGTGAGCTTTGGGGCAGCGTTATTGGTGACTAAAGACTTAGTCAGTAGTCCAGACCCGATTGATTATCAAGCACTTGGTTTAGGGATTGTCGTATCATTTTTTGCTGCGTACTTATGTATCCATTTCTTTTTAAAGTTTATTAGCAAAATAGGTATGACACCGTTTGTGTTATATCGTCTTGCTCTTGGTGCAGTGTTGCTTGGATTGCTCTATATTTAAGATAAACACTTAAGCGACGTTTTTTTGCATCGCGGGTAGTCTTACCATACTAGGTATTTCTACCCGTTTTGTTTTACTCTCTTTCAATTAACTATCAGTGTAATTATGACTTTATCTTTATTATGTCCAGAGTGTTCGGCTTCACTAAAGCAACATCAAGCTTCATCGGGATTTTATTGTGAGAACAAACATCATTTTGATAAAAACCCTAAGGGCTACTGGCCACTGCTGAGCAACACTAAGGCCAAAACTAAGCCAAAAGTGGAGTCTCGCCAGCAAATGCGTGGGCGACATTTTTTATTGGAGTCAGGTTTGTTTGCACCGCTAATTAAACAACTTCAAACTGTGTTATTAGACTTGTGTGCAGCACGTGGCGAAACTCAGCTACAGCATATCGATTACCAATGTGCTGATGGTTATTATTTGCGCCAGCTTGTGCCTGAGTTAGCTCAAGCAAATGTATTATGTGAGCACTGGGGTATTACCGATGCTGAAAATGCTATCTTTGCAGCCGCTAAAGCTGAAACCCCGGCTAACTTATTATTGTTGGCACTAAAGAAATTACCTTTTGAATCACAATCTATCGATATTGTGACGGTACTTGATTCACCCTTGAAGGGTAAAGAGTGCATTCGTATTTTAAAAGATGATGGTCGTATTGTGTTATTGCAGCCAGGCATTCGCCATTTATGGCAAATCAAGCAGCAAGTGTATCCTGATTTAGTGGAAAAAACACTGCAGCTTAATTTACCCAATGATGTTGAAATTGATGCGCAACAACAAGTGACATTTACGCAGTCGGTGACCGGTGAGCAAGCAATAACATTACTCGACATGTCAGTATTTGGTTGGCGCGCGAATGATCAGCTAAAGCATCAAATTAAATCGACTGCCATTTCGGATTTAGAGTTTGATTGGCAGATTATAACGCTCAAAAAACGCTTATAAAAATGGCAAAATAGAGAACAAGCGTGAAAGCTGATGGAAAGCGATGACAAGCGATGAGAGCGATGAGAGCGTTTACAAGCCTAGGGACTAGGGCGCTTCGCTGCTAGATGCTATAAGAGCTAAGAAGGGTTGCGGGTATTGTGCGATGACAAGCGATAACGAGCGGTGAGAGCGTTTACAAGCCTAGGGGCTAGAGCGCTTCGCTGCTAGATGCTATAAGAGCTAATGCTAGGATTGAACGCTGTGTTAATGGTCAATCCAGATGATATCGGTGAGATTGTTTAAAAAGATTAAATGGTTGAACAATGTATAGATTAAATAGTGAAAAAGCTGGTGTGGAGAAGCTGTAGGTATTTAGATTTTTCGCTTGATACCGCTTGATACCGCTTGATACCGCTTGATACCGCTTGATACCGCTTGATACCGCTTGATACCGCTTGATACCGCTTACTAATTATTACTAGTGCTTGATACCACTTACTATTGCTTTTCTAAGTGGAGCACAAATAATTAAGGCTTGATGTTGAATGACTACTGCAAGTAGTGGTATCAACAATCAAGCCCTAATAATCAACCTATTAAATAAGCTAATTTATAATAGCAATTCTTACTTTTTGTAAGAAGAAGCCATGTTGTCTAAACGGTCATTAGCACGTTTAGCTTCGGCTTGTGCGTCCATAGAAGCAGCTTTAGCGCCTTTAACATCGGCAGATAGCATGCTTTGCTCAGACTTTAAAGAACCAACTTCTGCTGATAGTTGATCAACTTTGTTACCTAAATTTGCTACACTTTCTTCTAAAGCAGTAGTGTTAGCACAACCACCTAATAAAGCAGTCATCGCAACACCAGCAATCATCAGTACTTTCTTATTCATGGGTAAATCCCTTAATATAGGTTGTTAAATAGCGCAACGGCATCTGCCTTTGCAACGGCGTAATTATGTCACAGATTTTTTTATTTGCCATAGGCAAATAAAACATTGTTCATCTAAAATAGCGAAATAAATGAAAATTGCAAGTCTACTGGGGAAAAAGCATCATTATTTACTGATTTTATATAAATTTTAGTGATTTATTGCTTATTCCTCGCTAAAAAATGCATTTTTCCGCTTTTATTCATAAAACGCTAAACAGGCAATCACTAATGAAACGTTAATTATTTAAGTTGTTGTATTTTATAGGTATTAATCGTTTCTATTCGTTTTAACTGCAGTTGGTTTTTAATTTGTGAACCTTGGTAGCCCGCGGTAATAATCGACTGCACATCAACGTTGTTTGCTAACTGATAGCAGTGTTGTAAATATTCAGCTTGTGGATATTGTACTTGTTCGGATCCGCTGCGTCCTCTCATGTCGCCATGACAACATAATAATAGCTCTGTTAAGCGTTGAGGTTTACGCCAAAAATCACCTTTATCGAATAGTTTTATGATGGTTTCAGCTCTTAGTTCAAATGCATTATGAACATTTTGGTGCTGATCACTGACTAATAGTGCTAGATCGCGATATTCATTGGGTACCCGTATTCGTTCACAAAGCTTTTTAATGACGCTTAAGCCTTTTTGGCCGTGACCATAATGTTTCGGCCAATCTTGTTTTGGCGTTAATGCTTTGCCTAAATCATGTACCAATGCGGCGAAACGTACGGCTTTATTGTCACTTAACAGGCTAGTTTGCTCGAGAACCATAAGGGTATGGATACCCGTATCTATTTCAGGGTGCCACTTTTCTGGTTGCGGTACCCCAAACAACGCATCGACTTCTGGAAATAATACCGCCAATGCTTGGCATTGCTTTAACACGTCGAAAAAGACCTGCGGACTTTGACTCGCTAATGCCTTGTCACATTCCTGCCATACCCGCTCCGGCGTGAGGTGATTGAGTTCATCGCTGTGGGCAATTTTTGTCATCAGTTGTAAGGTTTCGTTTGCAATGGTAAACCCTAAGTGATGAAATCGAGCCGCGAAACGGGCCACGCGTAATACACGTAATGGGTCTTCGATAAATGCATCTGAAACATGGCGAAGTACTTTGGCGTTAATATCATCAATGCCATTGTAGGGGTCGTATACGTTACCATCACTATCTTGTGCAATGGCATTGATGGTGAGATCGCGGCGCAGTAAATCTTCGGCGAGGGTGACACCTTTATTCGCATCACAGCTAAAACCTTGATAGCCGTTACCGGTTTTTCGTTCCGTTCTTGCTAATGCATATTCTTGTTGAGTTTTAGGATGCAAAAAAACCGGAAAGTCTTTACCGACTTGCTGATAGCCTTGTGCCAACATTTCTTCAATACTGCTGCCAACAACCACATAATCCTTGTCGACAACCGTTTGTTTAAGAAAAGTATCGCGCACTGCCCCGCCTACTAAATAAATCTTCATGGCGTACCACAACGTGTAATAATAAGTAGCTTAAATCTTATCAGAGTTAGATTTTTACAGCTAACTTTTGACAAGCTGTTGTACAAGCATTAACGTTAGTCGTCAGTTTCAAATAAGGATTTTTGGTCGAATGTATAAAGCCTTTTATGGATTAAACGATAATCCATTCTCTATCGCGCCTAACCCTCATTATATGTTCTTAAGCGATCGTCATCGCGAGGCCTTAGCACACTTAACTTATGGGCTAGGAGAAACCGGTGGGTTTGTGTTGTTGACGGGGGAAGTCGGTACAGGGAAAACAACCGTTTCACGTTGTTTGTTGCAGCAATTACCTGAAAATACCGACACCGCTTTTATTCTTAATCCTTCGTTAACAGAGCTCGAGCTTTTAGCTACGCTATGTGATGAACTCGCAATTCAATATGGTGACCACCCGACCTTAAAACAACTGACTGACTTACTCAGCAAGTACTTATTGGAGAATCATAAAAACGGTCGAAATACGGTATTAATTATTGATGAAGCCCAACATTTGCGTTCTGAAGTATTAGAGCAGCTGCGCTTGCTGACTAACTTAGAAACCAATACCAAAAAGTTGCTGCAAGTTATTTTAATTGGCCAACCAGAACTGCAGCAATTATTAAAGCGTCAAGATTTGCGTCAATTAGCCCAGCGTATTACGGCGCGATACCATTTATTACCCTTGGATCATGACGAAGTGGCGCTGTATGTGTTGCATCGTTTAAAAGTGGCTGGTCGACAGGAACCTCTTTTTACCCAAAAAGCGATAAAAGTACTGCACAAGCATACCGGCGGCATACCAAGGTTGATCAATTTGTTGAGCGAACGGGCATTAATGGCTGGCTATGGTCAAGCTAAGGTGCCAATCGATCATAAAATGGTCAATCAAGCGGCGGTAGAAGTCTTGGGCCAAATCGATACACCCAACAACAAGCGTTGGCCTTTTGTGGTGGCGGTGGCACTAGTATTAGCGTTTGGATTGTCATTATATTTGTTCAATCGCTCGGCGATTGATAGTCGCTTTATGCCTAATACCGCTGATGCTGCGCAAACGCAAACGCAAACGCAAGTTCAAACAAAAACGCAATCATCAGTCACTGCGAGTCTTACTCCTGCAGCGGTAAATCAAGTCACAGTACAACAACCTTCCGCAATCAATGCGCAGCAACAACTAATGCGCCAAGCTATGGCGCAAAGTACCAGTATCGAAAATGCCTTTGCTGGTTTATTTGGCTTGTGGAATAAGCAGCCTATTATTGGCTTATCTGCTTGTCAGGCGGCGCAGCAGCAGGACTTAGCTTGTTATCAACAGCAGGGGAATTGGCACAGTATCATGCGCCTTAATTATCCTGCTGTCGTGTATTTGCAAGATGCACAAACCAATGTGTTTTATGGCGTAATGGTTGAACGTCAAGTGGATCAAATTTTATTGCAGCTTGGTGAGCAACAGTTTTGGGTGAGCAAAGATTGGTTCGATCGCCACTTTAGTGGCACGTTTGAAATTTTATGGCAACCTGATGCCGTTATTCCACGAGACATCAGCCAGTCTTCGAGCATGGCGCAAGTACAATGGTTAGAAAATAGCTTAGCACGAGTCAATAAACGTCCGGCACGATTGTTAACTCAATTTGATACTGAGCTTGAGCAGCAGTTGATGCATTTTCAACGTCAACATGGTCTTAAACCCGACGGGATTGCCGGGAATCAAACTTTGGTGCAGTTAAACTTGTATTTAAGCCAGCAAGGCCCGCGTTTGAGTGCTTCCGTGGAGCGCAGTTAATGTCGATTTTATTGGATGCGATTACCCGCAATAAACAGCAACAACAAACTAATATTGTTGATGTTGTTTCAACGCCGAGGGCCCATTATCCTTCACAGCCTAAGGTGTCGGCGACCACAAAAAAAATGACAGTGCTGGCATTAGCTATTTCGTTGGGGATTGGTGGGGCGTGGAGCGTGAGTCTGTTATTGCAACCTGGGCCATCATCTATACAACTAGCGACATTACCCGTCATTAACCCTAATGTTAACGCTAATGTTAACCCTAATGTTGACCCGCAAGGGAGCCCCACGGATTTGGTGATGCCTGGCAATGGCAACATTGTTCAACCGTCGAGAGATCAGAGCGGTGATGCTCAGGCTCGTATTGATCAGGTTAGTGCAGATCAAAACCATATTGTTCAAGGCAATGATCAGGTTCGTTTGGCCGGCAAAGTGGCTTTGCCTATCGCACAACCTTATACTCCACGCGTCAACCAAACGGCTATGGGTGTCAATACTGATCCAAACTTCTTAGCTCCAAACGCTTTAGCGCCAAACTCCTTAGCATATAACGACACGGGTTCAAGCAATCAAGCGGTTGACCGTACCAATGTGAATCAGCAGCAAGTGAGTAATCGTGACATTCAAACTGTATCAGCCCAACAAATGCCTGATAGACGATATGAGCGCTCAAATACAGATTTTGCATCAAATCAGAGCCATGCGAACCGAAAAAGCCAAGCTGAAATAGAAGCGTTACGGCTACAAATTAATGCCGCGGCAAATGAAGTCGACTTTGCCTCAGTCAGCGCACCGAAAGTTGATCAAAGTAATAACTTGCTAGCCGCGTTTAAGACGGCCCTTAAAGACGTTGAATACGAACGGTCGGTTAATCAGCCAGTGACGCAGGAAGAACTGGATCCTATTCCTCGGCCTTCAAATCAACAAATTCCCAAATATGGCGATTTGCCTGCGAGTATTCAATTACAAGTGCCTGAGTTTAATATTAATGCTCATGTGTATTCATCAGAACCCAACAATCGTTGGTTAAATGTTGACGGGGTTGAATTACAGCAGGGTGACATGATTAGCAATAAACTGACGATTATTGAGATCCGGCCTAGGGACATAGTGTTAGAAATTAGCGGTGAACAATTTAGAGTGCCGGCAATTTAGACGCTGCTTTTAAGCAGTCTCAACATATCGGTTTCAACATAGCTGTCTCAAAATATGTATATCAACACCTCTATTTTAATTCGTTAATCTCAATAGATAAATAACACCAAGGCGCTTATCGCGCCTTGGTGTTATTGGTTGCATTAAACCGCAATGTTAGCCGTGAATATGATTGGCTAAAAATAAGGTTAATCCATAACCTATGCAGTAGCAAAATAGTAATGCTGGGACATATTTTAAGTAGCTTACGAATGTCAGTTCTTCTACTTTACTCATGGCGATAATGCCTGAGGCTGAGCCGATGATTAATAGCGAACCACCGACGCCGACGGAATAGGTTAATCCTAACCATTGTGCTGTCGTCAGCACGGGATCTGCTTTTAATAATGCTGCCGTTAATGGCACATTGTCTAATAGTGCAGAACCAACACCAGTGAAAAAGTTAGAAATACTAGGGTTATACATACCATAGACTTCGGTTAATAAATTAAGGGTGCCAATCTCTTTAAGCATACCGACGAGTAACAAGATACCTAAGAAGAACAATAGGGTGTCGAATTCAACCTGACGAATATACTCTAATACTTGCACTTCTTCCGTGTTGCTTTTATTGGTGCGCCCGACTAAGAACATCACTGATAAGCCGAATAAAAAGGTTAATACTGGGGGAATGCCAAACAATACGTTAAGTACCATGGTCAAGACGATGGTCGTGAAGAAAATCACCCCGATGACAATATCAACCGTATTGTAATTTTGCTCAATCGGAGTGGTGCTAACATGTCCTTCCGCTTTGAGTGAAAACAATATTGCTAGGATCATGACGCTAACACTTGCGGGAATAAACAAGATTAGTAATTCAGAAATATGCACTTTACCCGCAAGGAAAATCATCAAGGTCGTCACATCACCCGTGATTAATGCCACCCCACCGGAGTTGACAGCAAAAATAATTAACACCGCCATGCGGCGACGCATTTGCTTGTCTAAATTAAAGGTTGTCAGTAACCCCAATGACACCAATGTGGCAGTAACGTTGTCACAAAAAGTCGATAATACTAATGAAAATAATCCTACCTGCATCATCAACATTCTCACTGAGACTTGCTGCGGAAATATTTTCTGTACCAGTACTTGGATCATGCCTTTAGCATTAAGGTAGGCAACAAAGGTCATTGTTGACATTAAAAACAACCATAATGTGGCAATTTCTAATAAATTTTCATTGAGATTTTCACCCACGAGTTTACTTTTCTCTGGGCTCCCAGAGGCAATGAACAAGGTGATCCAAGCAATGCAGCCAAGGAACAGGGTGGTTTTTGCTTTGTTAATATGGGTAACTTCTTCGAACACGATACTGAGTAACGCAAGCACCGCAAGTGAGATAAGAAAGGTATGTAGCATGACTGCAATTCCAACTTTGTGTTGTAGGTAATCAACATCATTACCCTGAATTTTTGCTAACCTAATTCAGTCCCTAATTTTAAGGTTAAATTAAGCTTTTGTTTGGCGGGCCGATCACATCACATAACGAGCGATTTCGCAACTTAGATCACATTTATTTTGCGGGTAATAGACCAAAGTAGCGCATTGAAAAATGGATATATTTGCGCTTTAACGCCCAATTGGGCCATTTACTATTGTTCTGATAGTGAGCATGAGCCAACGTTTGGTTATTGTGATGGATGTAGGGTAAGTCATCTGTCGATAAACGAGTTGTTTATTTGGTCAATCAAAGACCCTCTTTCATTATTAATGAGTCACTAATAAGGCGTCATTAATGGGTCATTTTAACTATGGGAGGTAGATTACGAACACTATGCTTGTTTGTTTATTTATGAGTGTATTTAACACAGCACAAGCATATGACTAAGAGGTGAGAGATTAATGCGGACGTTGAAGCAAATAAAAAGGGATAAACAGCTTAGCTGCTTATCCCTTTTTTATCACGGCTTGTTAGCGGTGATAGATAGACTTATTTCATTGCGGCAAAAATACGATCAACGGCGGCTAAAGTATACTCAATCTCAGCGTCGCCGTGAGCCATTGACATAAAGCCCGCTTCATATGCACTTGGCGCCAAGTAAATACCTTCATCTAGCATGGCATGATAGAAATGACGGAAGTGTTCCATGTTGCATTTTGTTACTTGAGCAAACGACGTCATTGGCGCTTTGTCTTCAGTAAAGAATAAACCAAACATGCCGCCCACATAAGTGATGTTTAATGGAATACCGTGTTTATCTGCTGCGGCTTTAATACCTTCTGCTACACGTTTAGTTTTGTCTGCAAGCGCGTCATACAAACCGGGTTCACACAAGGCATCCATTTGGGCTAAACCTGCTGTCATCGCAATCGGGTTACCAGACAAAGTACCTGCTTGATAAACTGGGCCTGTCGGTGCAATAAACTGCATGACATCTTTACGGCCACCAAAAGCGCCTACGGGCATGCCGCCGCCAATCACTTTACCTAGTGTGGTCAAGTCTGGTGTAACGCCATAATGGCCCTGTGCGCCACTCATAGACACGCGAAAACCGGTCATTACTTCATCAATAACCAGTAACGCTCCGAATTCATCACAAATAGCACGTAAGCCTTGTAAAAATCCTTCAACCGGTGGAATGCAGTTCATGTTGCCGGCAACAGGCTCAAGGATGATACAAGCGATACTTTCTGGATTCTGTTCAAATATAGCGCGGACAGAATCAAGGTCGTTATAGGTAGCGGTTAATGTGTGCTTAGCAAAATCTTCTGGAATACCAGGAGAGCTTGGTTGCCCTAACGTTAATGCTCCAGAACCTGCTTTTACTAATAAGCAGTCAGCATGGCCGTGGTAGCAACCTTCAAATTTTAAAATATTGTCACGGTTAGTAAAGCCACGTGCTAAACGAATTGCACTCATAGTGGCTTCAGTACCAGAACTGACCATACGAACTTGTTCTATTGATGGCACCATAGAAATGACTTTTTCAGCCATTTTGACTTCAAGTTCAGTCGGCGCGCCAAATGATAGGCCATTTTCGACAGCGGCTAAAACCGCTTGGCGGATTTTAGGATGGTTATGGCCTAAAATCATTGGTCCCCATGAACCGACATAGTCGATATACTTTTTACCATCGGCATCAAAAATATAAGCGCCATCAGCTTTTTCAATGAACAAAGGTGAACCACCCACACCATTAAAAGCTCGTACAGGTGAGTTAACGCCACCAGGAATGGTTTTTTTAGCCTGTTCAAATAAAACTTCGGAACGGGTCATGTCTAATCCTTAATATTGTGTGCCAATTATCTATCGGCTTTACGTGAATACCAGTTTACTGGGCACTCATACTTGTCGAGTTGGTTTTCAACCCCAAGTGTTAATGCAAAAAGTGCCATGCGTATAAGTAAGCCGTTGTCGGCTTGTCTGAAAATAGCCAAACTTGGATGGCTGTTTAAATCATTGTCGAGTTCATTTGCTTGTGCGCGTGAGTCACGAGGTAATGGATGCATAATCACCGTATTTGATTTGCAATGCTGCGTATAAATATTGTGATTTAAGCGGAACTTACCGCGGTACTTATTGGCTTCTTCCTGTGAAGGAAAACGCTCTTCTTGAATGCGAGTCAGATACAAAATATCTGCTTGGTGCAAATTACCTTCAAGTTGTTCGGTTATTGTGATCTTATGGCCAGCATTTTCAATGTCGGCGATCACATAGTCAGGCATTGCTAGTTCACTTGGTGAGATCAATGTGAACTTAATGTCTTTATGCATGCAAAGTAAGCGTGATAGTGAATGTACTGTGCGGCCATATTTCAAATCACCCACCATCGCGATATGCATCCCGTCGATACTCATACCGGTTTGGCTTAGCTCTTTTTTGATGGTAAATAAATCGAGTAATGCTTGAGTTGGGTGTTCATTGGGACCATCGCCACCATTGATCACTGGCACGCGGCTGCCTTCGGCAAATTCTTTGACTGAGTATGCGTCGGGGTGACGCATGGCAATCACATCTGAGTAAGTTGATAGCACTCTAGCCGTGTCATACAAGGACTCACCTTTTGATAATGACGATGATGCCATTCCAGTCGTTTCTCGGACATGTCCGCCAAGCAAGTTGAAGGCACAGCCGAAGCTAACACGGGTCCGGGTGCTGGGTTCAAAAAACAGATTGCCTAAAATAGCACCGTCTAATACTTTGGTGCGTTTTTCACGCAAAGCATAAGGGGTCATTTTGTTCGCGACGTTAAAAATAGTGTCAATTGAATCCAGATCTAACTGGTTTACTGAAAGGATGTGTGAACCTTCGAACTGCGTCATCAGCCTGATTTCCAAAGTTTGGGGCAAAATATTCACCAGAACAGCATGCTATTTTACCATATTATTATATAGGGTTTTATAGAGTTTTGTGTAGGGTGGCTGAGGCAAAATTGTAGCAGAAAATAACCGCTAGATAAATATAATAACCGTGCTGAACTTAGAGATTCACTTGCTGCTATAAAGAACATTGTAAGGACTTTAGCCTGTGCGTTAACTCCGCTCACTCATAGGCTTTGTTATTGATTTCGCAGCGAATGAGCTTCACGATCTATGAAATGTTAAGTTAACCTTCACCCTAGCTCGGGATAATAAACGCTTATTCAAGCGCTCTTTGTGCCGCTATCTACTGGGTATTGCCTGTAATAGACACGCAATTGAAGCGTTAAAGTACCTTGTTAACAAATATGCCTGACTTGAAATAGACTGATTTCTATCATTTTATTCCATTGCTTTATTGCATCGCATATAGCAAGTAGAGGATAAACACGCTAATCGAGTATGAGTTTATATTTGCCCAGAACGAATTTCTTGCAATAAATTTGTCCAACTGATCACCCCAACGACGTGTTGATTATCACTGCGGTAGATATACACTTCACCTGTACGTTTAGGGGCCAATGCTTCATAGGCTTCATTTAAGGTGGCGCTGTCGGGCAATCCTAGCATTGGTTGGCGTGACAGTGTGGTTGTGTCTTCAGCTGATTGAATTTCAAGGCGGAGCATTTCGATGACGCCCTTTGCATTACGCACCAGGACAGGCCGACCCGCTGCACGTTTGAGTACTTCAAGCAGCAGTTCGTCATCATCGTTAACAATGACGAAGCGTTTATTCATTAACACCCTAACGCCTTTCTGTTGCAGTCCTTGATTCAGTGGTGCAACCTTGTAACCAAGCTCCATAATATCGAGTTGCTTTAAAAGCATCGAGTTGGTGTTAAAACCTTGGTATGCCACCAAATATGCCGGAATGGTAACAAACATGGCCGGTAAAATAATCGAGGCATCGTTGGTTAATTCAAGTAGCGCAACTAACGCAGCCAATGGCGCACTTAAGCAAACTCCCATCATGGCTGTCATGCCGATCACAGTATATAAACCAATATAAGGCGCAACTGATGGAAACAGTAAACTAATGATTAACGCTAATATCGCCCCGATTAATGCGCCAATACCATAGAGTGGACCGATAAGTCCGCCAGGAACCCCAAAGCCAATGGCGGCGACGGTGGCCAGCATTTTTGCTAATAACAGTGCGATTAAAAACAATAGGCTAGGATGTTCACTAATGGCTTCAGTAATGGCTAAATCACCAGAACCTAAAGCTTGTGGCATGACTAATCCCACCACCGTAGTGATGGCTCCAGCTATAAGCAGTCGATAAAGTAATGGCCAGTGCTGGCCAGTCGCGGTGACTTTGACGAGTGAAAAATTAAACAATGCAGCGGCACAGCCCAAAACTATGCCGCCAATTAACAAAATGGGATAGTGATCGAGTGGAATATGGATCACATTGATCAAGTCGTATTCGTGAATATTACCAAACACCAGTTGACTGGAGACGGCGCCGCAAATAGCGGAGATCATGATGGGGAAGAAATAGTGGATTTTGTATTCTCGAACAATGACTTCAAATACAAATAATACTGCCGCAAGTGGAGCATTGAAGATGGCCGCTATGCCGGCGGCGATTCCACTGGCGCACATAATGCGCACGCTATTATCTGGCAGCGAAAACTTCTCTGCTAGAACACTGGCGCTCACAGCGCCTAAGTGAATTGCCGGACCTTCTTTTCCGACAGAGAAATTGGTCATCAAGGCCATTAATGCTTGAAAAAACTGCCCTGGGGCAGACTGAAGCGGTACTTTACCGTAGTGCAGTTTAAATCGGTGCAATACGTAAGCAATTCCCATGCGTTGATAACGTTTGGACCCCAGTAGTGACAACAGCCAAATCAGTAATGCGCCGAGTATAGGTAAGTATGAACGCCAATCATAAAAAGTTGTGCCAATGTCTATGGCATCTGAATGCAGATATTGTTCTGCCCACACTAAGCTTAGGCGGAATAAGATAATCACCAATGAGGCTATGATGGCAAACAGCAATGCGAGGGCACAAAGTTGCACACTAATTTTGGCCTGAGATAATTTATCTCTAAATTCGTTATGCAGATATTTGCGCGTAGCGCGTTTGGCGTGAATAATAGCGGCTTTATTTATCTTAAATTGCACAGTTTGACTCTAGGGTCTGTTTATCTTTGAGGGTTATATATTGCAATTGTTTATTGATCTTTGGGAAGCGTACTTGTGTCATGCTATTACTCTCCATCAATAAGCGTTGAGTCAGTGCTAAAGGACAACAAACGTTGGCGGAAATTTCACTTGCAGCATCCTGGGCTGGACAATAAAAGTAAGATCACTATCACCTGTGGAGCCATATTAAACATATATGATTGACACAAAAGTTTTGCTTGATAGATGAAATAAGCCTAAGGCGAAGAAGCATTAGCAAGCATACTGTATTTTATTAGAAGGTTGTAACTTAATGTTAAATTATCACCGTTGGTTGGACAGACTGCAAGTTTTAGGACGTAAAAATCGGACATCGAGCATATACTTGATTAGTTTAATGCTAGTGTGCTTTTTACTGGGGGCGATAAGCTTTAATTTATGGCTTTCTTTTGCGCCAGAGGCAACACCCAATAGCGTTAGCGGTAAGCGTAAATTATTGCAAGAACTCGACACACAAGCACAAGCGCTTGCCAGTCGGAATTTAGCATTAAGTATTGCAGAAAATGCCAATAAAGAAATGCAACAGATGTTTAGTCGTCAATTAACTGAGCAAAAAGCGTTAGAAAAAGAATTAGCGTTTTATCGCAGCGTCATGGTGACGGATGCTGATGTTGAAGGCGTGGCGATTCATGGGGTGGAAATGTCCCAAGGGGTGCTGCCAGAACAATATCAATTACGATTAATTCTAACCCAGTTGCAAAAACGCAAAATGAAAGTTAAGGCCCGAGCTAACGTGATGTTGCTCGGTGTTCAAAATGACCACCCCGTCGAGCTATCACTAAGCAAGTTGGTGAATAATAAATTGGATTTCGAGTTTAATTATTTTCAAATTATGGATACTGATTTTGTCCTACCTGCAGGTTTTAATTTGCAAAGGATTTCCGTTAAAGTTAAGGTCTCCGCCAGCCGTGGCGTGAAAGGTGGTGAGATTGAGCAAACCTTTAATGTGCCGGAATTATTAATGGGTGAAAAAGAACTGCGGGTAATACTTGAACAAAATAGTCAGGTAAAGGATAATTCTCAGTAGAATCGAAGTAAGAGGTAGTAATGACTGAACATGTTGATGCAGCAATGCCGATCCAATTTACCGATGCGGCGGCGATAAAAGTAAAAGGGCTGTTGGAAGAAGAACAGAATCCTGAATTAAAGCTACGTGTGTATGTCACAGGTGGTGGTTGCTCTGGTTTTCAGTATGGATTTACATTCGATGAAAAAGTCAACGAAGGTGATTTCACCATTGAAAAACAAGGTGTGCAATTGGTTGTTGATCCTATGAGTCTTCAGTACCTTGTTGGTGGTGAAGTGGATTATACATCAGGTCTTGAAGGGTCACGTTTTTTCGTTAAAAACCCTAATGCCACCACCACATGTGGTTGTGGGGCGAGTTTCTCGGTGTAATAGATTTTATTGCGACGATAACTATTGCGACGATAAATTATTGCGACGATAAACATAGCCACAATAAACATAGTCACTAAAAATTGAGTGTAACCCTGTAATAAAAAGCCGTCTTTCGACGGCTTTTTGATTTCTGAACAATAATAATGAATTGGCTAACCTATGACTAGCTGCTCATAATATTAAGATTCATCCGCGGTTTAAACCACGCCTTCACTTTAGCATTAAAGCTAATCCAAACTTGTATTATCCCCAGTGCAATCAGTACCGAGTAGATCACCCAATCGGCCACTACGGTTTGAAAGAAACCAAAATCAAACGTGGTTGGACCGGCAACTAAATTATCAGGGTCATACATAATAATTGGCAGTACGCTGTATAACAAAAGTTGCAGCACACAATAAACCCGCAGTAAGTATAAGCCGGCTTTTTGGCGCCCGATAATTGCGAGTACCATCATCAAGGTCAAAATGCATAACATTGCACTTAACTCTGATATTGAATTTACGGCCATTAATCCGCTGATGGCCGCGAGGGTATAAATGATCATTAAGCCAATTAACCGTTTAGGTAAATGTGGCTTAACAGGGATCTTGGCTTCATCAACGTGGGTTGATCCAGAGCTGATATCTGTCATTACAATTAATGCTTTTGCTGTATCTTTGGTGAAACACGCTCGTTCACTTCAAACGGAGGTACCACGACACCTAAGTCTTCTTGAACCGGGAATACCGCGACAAATAAGTCATCATCTTCCATGCCGCTAACCCAACGTTCTTGAAACTCGTCTAGTGGAATGGCTAATGGTTCGCAGTCTTTCCATTCATCTACAGCCCAAAGCGTGGCCGTTTCTTCTGTTGGCCACATAGGGATGCAATCTTCATCTTCAGTGGTTAGCATCACGCAACCATCTTGATCTTGAAGTGTCCAGATGACTTTTTCAGATTTAATTTGCTCAACCATATAATCGTAACGACCTTCTGGCGTTAGATTCATTAGTTCAGATATACTTTTGTTTTTGTTGCTCATATTGACTCTCATCTTAAGTTACGGCTTTACTCAATTTCAAACGATTGAGCAAATTTGTGGGCATTATAACATTGAGGCCACAATTGCAAAAGTAAACCGCCCATATTGGTGTCTTTATCTGGCTTTAAAACGACCACCTAACACCGCAGGGCGTGAAGCACCTGTGACGGCCGGTAAATTGGCCGGTAAATCATGGTGATGACGCATCGCTAACCACGCAAAGGCAATCCCTTCAACCCATTTAGCATCAACACCTAAGGCGCTGGTGGTATCGACTTTATACCCCGGTACCAGAGTGGCGAGTCGTTGCATTAAGGCTTTATTTAACGCGCCACCGCCACAAACAAACAATTCACCCTTTGGTGCTAGCTTATTAATATCATTGGCAATACTGTGACAAGTTAAATCAAGTAAGGTTGATTGAATATCTTGTTGATCTAAATGACTGTAGTCGGCGAGTTGTTGCTCAAGCCAAGCTTGATTAAACAGCTCTTTGCCAGTGCTCTTAGGGTAGGCTAATGCGAAATAAGGGTGTAATAATAAGTGTTTGAGTAAGTCTGGATGACTGGTGCCAGAATCAGCCCAAGCGCCGCCTTCATCGAAAGATTGCCCTAGTGCTTGTTGGATAAATGCATCTATTAAGGTGTTACCTGGGCCAGTATCGAAGCCTAACACTTGGTCTTTATTGCCGGGTAAATAGGTCACATTGGCAATGCCGCCAATGTTTAAAATTACTCTTGAATGACCTGGCTGAGCAAACACTTGCTCATGAAATGCTGGCACCAAGGGGGCTCCTTGGCCGCCAAGGGCGATATCTTTACGTCTAAAGTCAGCAATAACATCGATATTAGTTTCAATGGCAATGGTATTTGGATCGCCAATTTGTAAAGTAAAGCCAATTTCTAAATTGGGCATGTGACGTACTGTTTGTCCGTGCGAACCAATCGCGATAACCTCAGCGGCAGTGACCGTCGTTTTGGCTAACAAGTTATTGACCGCTTGAGCGAACAGTTGGCCGACACTGCGATCGAGTCGACCTAAGCGGTTAATCTCGTCGGTTTCAGGTTGGCATAAATGCTGTAAGCCTTTTAATAAATGTTTAGGAATGGCTTCAGCATGACTGGCGATTAAGATTGGCTGCTTGGCCGAAAAATCGACCAATACGGCATCAACACTATCCATGCTTGTGCCTGACATTAGACCGATAAAATATTCTGGCTTAGACATGTGGTTTTTCTCTTGTAGCAGCGATCAAACAGACCATTAATTACTGGCTAATTGCTGTTGTTGATTTGATTTGAGTTGTGCCATCAATTGTTTGCTGAGTGCAGTGAATTTGTTTTTCTCTCTACGATCAATCGGCACCGATTTAGGTAAGTCAATCGTCCTTGGATTGCGATGTACGCCATTGACTATAAACTCATAATGTAAGTGAGCGCCGGTTACTCGACCTGTTTTACCCAAGGTTCCGATTATTTGACCTTGCTTAACCGTTTCACCACGGTTAACTTTGCGCTTGGTTAAATGCAAATACTTAGTGGTATAGGTTTCGTTGTGCTTAATAAACACATAGTTACCATTATACTGGTTATAACTCGACTCAATAACCCGCCCCTTACCCGCAGATTTAATGGGTGTCCCAATGGCCGCCACATAATCTACGCCTCTATGGGCTCTAACTTGCCCTGTGACAGGATGTAAACGGCGTGGATTAAAGTTAGAACTGACGTATTTAAAGTCCACTGGCGAGCGTAAAAATGCTTTGCGCATACTACTGCCATTCTCCGAGTAGTATTCACCATCGGTATAACGAACTGCAGTATAACGTTCACCTTGGTTAATAAACTCAGCGGCTAAAATATTGCCATTACGTAAAAATTGGCCATCGGCGTATTCTTGATCAAACAATAATGAAAAATGATCGCCTTTGCGGATATCGAGTGCAAAATCGACATCCCAACCAAAAATATTGGCTAACTCCATGATGTGGTTACCCGACAAGCCAGCATCGGCAGCGGCGTTCCAAAAGTTACTTTTAATCTTGGCGCTAATAAACGAGGTGCGATTTACAACGTCTTTAGTGTTAACGGTTTCTTTGTATTGGTCATTGTGTTGACTGATCACCAACGTCGACACTTGATCCATCCGATAAGTTAATTCTTGTAATTGACCTTGTGCATTTTTACTAATAGCGATCTCTTCGCCGGGCATAATTCTGAGTAGATTCTTTTTCGCTAGCGGCAATTGAGTAATGTCATAGACATCTTTAGGGCTGAGTCCTGCACGGCTAAATAGGCCGCCTAAGGTATCGCCTTTAACCACTTTATAGTATTCAACGCTATAGCCATCGTTAGCCGCTTGCTGTTTTAATTTGGTTTTTTGAGTAGCAACTTGCTGATCGATATCATTGATCATGCCATCAATATCCGATGTGCTGGTTTGCAACATAGCAAGATGTTGAGCAAAAACTTCATCGTCTGGGGTTTCAGCGGTGATCACATTTTCGCTGTCATTACTTGATATGAAATCAGCTGACTCATCTTGATCAATACTGCTGTCATTATTGACTGGTGTTGGCGCGTTAAAGGCTAGTTGAACAGCATAACGCTTATTCGTTTCTAAGGCGGAGTTGTCATCCGATTGACTCACCGATCGGCTTTGCTTAGATGCCTGAGCATCTTCCGATGGAAACATCAGAATAAATGTCGTTAAAATTACCAATAAAGACAATGTAACTTGATGTGCTTTTGGCAACAATGTGAATAAAGTAAGAAGCTTTGCCATTGACTCAGATACCAATTTTTCTTTCTTGTTATGATCTGCTAAGTGTACACGCTTTCATTTGCTGTGGCTAACAAGTAACATAGACCTCTTTATTTTTTGTGCAGGCCCTGGGAGTTGCGGTAGAGATGGCGAATTTAGATCAAGTATTGGCAGAGATTAAGCGTGGTACCGATGAGATATTACTTGAGGCGGATTTACTTGAGAAACTCAAAGAAGGGCGGCCATTACGCATCAAATTAGGTGCAGATCCTACCGCGCCTGATATCCACTTAGGTCACACGGTTATTTTGAACAAAATGCGTACCTTTCAGGAGTTAGGTCACGAAGTGATTTTCTTGATTGGTGATTTCACTGGTATGGTCGGTGACCCTAGCGGTAAAAACAGTACCCGTCCGCCACTGACTCGTGAGCAAGTGCTTGCTAACGCAGAAACTTATAAAGAACAGGTTTATAAAATTTTAGACCCAGCTAAGACTCGTATCGAATTTAATTCTAGCTGGTTAGAGCCGTTGGGTGCCGCAGGTATGATCCGCTTGGCTTCTCAACAAACCGTTGCCCGGATGATGGAACGTGACGACTTTAAAAAGCGTTATGCATCAGGTCAATCAATTGCGATTCATGAATTTATGTATCCTTTATTACAAGGTTATGACTCTGTCGCACTTAACGCGGATGTGGAGCTAGGCGGTACCGACCAAAAATTCAATTTATTGATGGGTCGTGAACTGCAAAAAGTGGCAGGCCAAAAGCCGCAAACCGTGATCATGATGCCTTTGCTTGAAGGCTTAGATGGCGTTAAAAAAATGTCTAAGTCGGCCCACAATTACATTGGTGTGAGCGAACCTGCCAACGAAATGTTTGGCAAGCTTATGTCAATTTCAGATGATTTAATGTGGCGCTATCTTGAGCTGTTGTCATTCCGTCCCTTAACTGAATTAGCTCAATTTAAGTTAGATGTTGAAAACGGCACTAACCCGCGTGATATCAAGATATTGTTAGCTAAAGAAATTATTGCTCGTTTCCATGACGAAGCACAAGCGCAAGCCGCTCATCAAGCGTTTATTGACCGTTTTCAAAAAGGCGCTATCCCAGATGACATCGAAGAAGTGGTATTAGAAGCCGGTGAAGGCTTAGCGATTGCTAACTTACTCAAAGATGCTGGCCTTGTTGGCTCGACATCTGATGGTATGCGGATGATCAAGCAAGGTGCGGTAAAAATGGACGGCGAAAAAATCGAAGACAGTCGCATCAGTTTTAATGCAGGTCTTGAAGCGGTATTCCAGGTCGGTAAGCGTAAATTTGCAAAAGTTATCTTGAAATAAGCTTAACGAAATAAATAAAAAAACGGCTTATCAATTAAGCCGTTTTTTTATGTCTCATACATGGCTGACCCTGTTTGATTTAAATGGTGACATTACTGAGATTCAAGTTGGTCAGACATGGTTTGATAATCCATTAAGTCCATTTGTTCTATCAAGCGTTCAGTATTATTATCAAATTTAAGTGTGGTCACACCTGGCACGGCTAAATCGATAATTTTACCGGGTTTTCCATATTGATCGCCAGGACCTCGTAATCTGTAACTGCCGATGATCACCACAAGAGAGCCAGTATTAAACATGTGTTCTACGTTTAAACGATACTCTAATACGCCTTCATGAGCGCGTTGTAAAAACGCAATAATATGACGCCCACCGGTATAAGTGGTATTGGCTGTTTTGTCGTAAAATACCGTGTCGCGAGAATAAAATCGACGCAAGACAGTATAGTCATGGTCGGTGAGTGCTTCCATGTATTGCATTGCGAGTTGTTGCTCTCGTGGCATATCGCCAATATTGGCTTTGCTAGGAAAGCTCAATAGCAAACAGCATAATATGAAGATTATTCGCACATTAAATTCTCTTTGTTTTCAAATCAAAAGCCGGTAAAGATAAGTGCCAGCGGATAGCACTCAGACGAATGATTAGCGTGCTGAACATAGCGAACAACACCGATGTCATGCTATCCATGCCGACAATGATGCTTAAGGTATAACAGATCCCTCCAACGATGGAAGCGGTTGCGTAAATTTCTATTCGCAATACCATTGGAATTTGCCGACATAACAAATCACGGATAACCCCCCCCCCAACAGCGGTTATGGAGCCCATTACCACAGCAACCATACTTGATAATCCTAGTGATAAGGCTTTTTCTGCACCAATGACGGTAAACACGGCTAAGCCTAGTGCATCTGCAATAGGTAAAGCATATGTAGGTATTCTATGGGGTTTACGCACTAAAATTAAGCACATTATGACCGTCGCAAGAATGACAATAATATAGTTAGGATCGCGTATCCAAAATACTGGTGTAGCGCCTATTAATGCATCGCGCATACTGCCACCGCCAATTGCAGTAACAAAAGCTAATACGATAACGCCGAATGGATCCATACGATATTTACCCGCCGCTAACACGCCCGCAATTGCAAATACAGAGGTACCACATAAATCTAAAAAGTAGATCCACTGATTCATTTACTTAACTCTTCGAGGTGAATAGTGAGTGCATCAACTGAAATCCGGATCTCGATTACCGATAAAATTAATGAATACAGTAACAATAATAGACTCAATCCAAAGACTATTGAGCCTATTTGATTAAAGCCGATATAAATCAGAATCATACATAAAACGCAAAACGCAAAGCTGCTGACACCGGTTTCTTGCATTTTACGGATGATAATAATGCGTTGGCGTAAGTTTTTAATTTGATCACCTTGCACAGGTTTTTTGTCATTGCTTAATTGACGGATCAATGCAGCCAATGAAAAAAATCGATTAGTGTAGGCCAGCAATAGCAATGAAATAGCCGGGAACAGCAAAGCTGGTGTCGTTAATGATACATGTAAATTGTTGAACAAAATGACATTCCTAAAAAGGTCTGCAAGCAGGTAAGAATCAATATCGAGTGACGATAAGTTTTTTGTTACCAAGATGTAAGCCGCATGTCGACATGATTGTCTCATGTTAACAACTGACTATGACATTAGGTCGTAACAGGTCTATATCAAACGGGCATAGATCCATTATCGCTAAATGATAGCCTGTTTAAAACAAGATTTATATGGTTTACATAAATCTTAATCCGGTCCAAATAAGCGGCAGTAGCAAGGTTAAGCTGATCCAAAAGAGGTTGGCCGTATGAGTTATCGTTATGGCTTGACTGATGTGGCGATGATCAGGCAAAGGGCCGGATTTTACCTTAGGTAAATCAACCCGAATGGATTTGCCGTTTTCAATAAATTGCTGTGGACCTCCAAGTTCTATTTTCAATAATTTAGCCGCCAATGCATAACTGCTGTAATAATTATTTAACTGATTTTTATCCGCTTGGGTCGATATTGGCTGCGATAAAATAGACCTAACACCCAGTTGACCAAACTGAATGGCTAATGAGCAATGCCATAACACGGTGGGAACAAAAAAAATCACTCGATTAAACTGACCGACAAAACGAGAAAAAATATGAAAATGTGGATGATACGGAGGCCAGCAATATTCTAATTGTCTTAACATTCGCACGACTAACGCCATCGTAGCCCCGCCCAAGCTGAAAAATAAGATAGTGGCTAAGGTGCCATAAATCGGAGTGGTAAACAGTTTTTCGATAGTGGTTTTGCTTAAACCCACTATCGATAGCACTTGGGTGTTTTGACTCACCCAAGGCGAGAGTAATTGCTTGGCCTCTTGTTTGTTGCCGGTGTTTATTGCAGCGACCACTTTTTCTGCCACGGGCTTAAAAGCAGAATCACATAAACAGAAATACAAAATGAGCAGTTCAAAAAACCATGGGTAAGCGGCAAAACTGAGTGAAAAACTGACGATAATCCCGCTAGGCACAATCAAAATCAACGTGGCTAAAATCCCGGCGGTAAGTTGTTGACTCATAGTTCGCTCAGGGTGATTCACTTTAGCGGCTATCAGTGTGGCTAAGCGGTTGAACCATAATAAGGGTTGCAGATCTCTGGGAATAGGGGCAAATCGTGCCAATATTAAGGCACAAAATAAAATACAACAGCTTTGCAGTAACCCACCATCTTGGCTAAGTAATTGAGGATTGAATAATTGATTGACCATAGGGACTCAATAGCTTGGCTGTTGTTGATCTATCGGACTTCGTTTGCTCTGCTCAGGTACTATGCAGATTATATAACCTGAGCAGAGCCTAGATGGATTATAGCTGTTGTAACAGTGCGATAACCATCATGGCAGAATGCAAACCCGCTTTTATAATGTAAGAGTCAAAATCAACCGGTGAGTCATTATTGGCATTGTCTGATAAAGAACGAATAACCACAAATGGGATCTTAAATTGGTGACAAACTTGCGCAATCGCCGCACCTTCCATTTCACAGGCCGCCATTGTTGGGAAGTTTTCGAGCATTACTTTAGTCCGCACCGGATCACAAATAAAACTGTCGCCAGTACAAATTAATCCTTCAATGGCGTTGACTTCACCTAACGACGCCACCGCTTTTTTAGCGGCAGTCACTAAGGTGCTATCGGGCATAAATGCTGCTGGTTGTTGTGCCATTTGACCCATTTCATAGCCAAAGGCAGTCACATCGACATCGTGATGGCGCACTTCCGATGAAATGACAATATCACCAATGGCAAGGGTATCAACAAAGCCGCCAGCAGAACCGGTATTAATCACATGAGTAGCGGCAAATTTTTCTATCAATAATGTGGTCGCGATGCTGGCAGCCACTTTACCGATCCCTGAACGTGTAACGATCACTTCTTTACCGGCAATGTTACCGCTAACAAATTCGATCCCAGCAATAGTACTATGCACTGGCGCGACGATGGCTTGGATTAAATGAACAACTTCTGGCTCCATTGCGCCAATAATACCGATTTTCATGAGTGAACCTTAACTGAATGAGCAAATACGAAAGGGCATTAATATATCACGAGCTCGATAAATTAGTGAAAACCCACAATGAATAGTTGGCGGACTGGTTGGCTATTTATACATTCATTCAGTTGTTGGGTTAAATTTCAGCCACGATACAACATTAGTATTGATTTACTTTGGCACAAGCAGTTACTTTTTCGTGGTGAAAGGCATCCACAATAATCCGCTTAGCCATGCGTTTTGTTTTGCATTGGGGTAATCCGTTAACCCAATATCAATTTGGTTATCGGTTTTGCTGGCATCACTAGTATAGGTGCCAAACAAGCGGTCCCACCAAATAATACTAAAACCAAAGTTAGTGTTACTTTCGGCCATAATTTGGCTGTGATGTATCCTATGGAGCGCTTGGGTCACAATGACATAACGAGCCACTTTTTCCAGTGGTTTGGGTAAACGGATGTTGGCGTGGTTAAAAATTGCAAATCCATTAAGCAAGATTTCAAACAGTATGACGGCCTCAGCAGATATCCCTAATAACATAATCGCCAGAGCTTTAATGCCAAGACTGGCGATGATTTCAAATGGATGAAAGCGCAGCGCGGTAGTGCTGTCGACCAGCCGATCTGCGTGATGCACTTTATGTAAGCGCCACAATAAAGGAATGCGATGAAATAGCCGATGTTGCCAGTAAATAAGCAGATCGAGTAACAGTAGGCTTATGGCAATATTTGCCCAATGCGGCAGGCTAATATAATGCAATACTCCCCATTGCTGCTGCGTGGTATACAGGGCAAAACCTGCTAAACCCAGTGGCAGTATTAATCTTGCCATCACAGAGGCAATGACTAATAAGCCAAAGTTGCCAAACCAGCGTGTTGCCATGGTGGCAGTTTGTGGGGTTTTAGCTAGGGTTCTTGCGGGGAATAGCAGTTCTAGACCCATCATCAATGCAAGAATTGTTATAAACACGCCTAATCGGATTGCCGCCATTTCATCTATCATATTCTAGGCTCCTCAATGGCCGTTTCCTTAACGGCAGGTTTGTTAGCTTCAATTTTCTTTGAGCCTGATTCTTTAACGGTATGATTCTTCAATGTGTGATAACCGCCATGTATACGAGTAAAAATGGTAATCGCGCCTAAAAATGCAAAACTGTATGCCAGTTCTGGGAAATAGGCTGGCCATAAACAAAAGGCGACAAAAAAGGCGATGGTTTCTGTGCCTTCGGTTAAGCCATTTAAATAATAGAAACTCTTATTGGCAAATTGTGGTCGAGGCAGATTAAGCTGCTCTGCTGGTATCGCAAAAGCCAAAAAACTTGAGCCGGTACCAATAAATACGGTTAATAAAACCGCTGCGGCTAGGGCATTTTCATTAGGGTTGGCTAAGGCAAATCCTAATGGGATGGCGGCGTAAAATACAAAGTCGACGCAAATATCTAAGAAACCGCCTGCTGCGCTGGTGTGTTTTTGATAGCGCGCGAGGGCGCCATCAAGGCCATCAATAATACGATTGAGGGCAATAAAAAATAATGCCGTATACCACTGCTGCATTACGAGAAACGGCACGGCCAGCATTCCTAAACCAAAACCGACTAATGTCAATTGGTCTGGGTGCACTTTTTGCTTAGCGAGTAACACCACTACCGGGGATAATATTTGTTTAATCACTGGCGTAATAAATTTATCTAACATGGGTCGTTTCCAATTAAGCTGTGGTTTATGTCAAATCAGTGGCTTATATAAATTTAGTTCATATCGTTAACCATAAGGTTAATGACATCAGTACCCTTTATCAAAGTGAAATCACTTTGCCTTGGGCGGCGTCCGCATCGGTTTGATCGTGCGTTACCATGATGGCGGGTAACTGATGTTGGCGTATTTGATCAAACACCAATTGTCTGGTTTCTTGGCGTAATTGACTGTCGAGTTTACTAAATGGCTCATCCAATAAAATGGCTTTAGGTTGACTCAGTAATACGCGTAACAATGCCACTCTTGCTTGTTGGCCGCCAGATAAACTTTGCACACTCCGTTGCTCTAACCCACCCAGACCCACTTGGGTTAATGCTTGGCTAATGGTAGTTTGTCGCTGTGCTTTAGGCCCTTTGGGCATAGCAAAACTAATGTTACCTGCCACGGTTAAATGTGGGAACAGCAAAGGGTCTTGGTACAATAAACCAATACGGCGTAAATGGCTGGCGGTATCAGTAATGTGTTGACCATTTAAGTACAGCTTTCCCGTAGCGTGAAAGCCTTTTGGTAACATACCGGTTAACCAGTTTAACAAGGTCGATTTACCGCTTCCAGACGGTCCCATGATGGTGAGGATTTCACCGCCTTGAATGGTTTCATTTAATGATAACAGCAACTGCTGTTGTCGATATAAGGTTAGATCATCAATGGATAGCGAAGGGACTTCCTCTGAGATCACCGTTGAACGAGTTTGCATTAGTTTCCTTATTCGCGATGTCTAAATAGCATTTTTGGCAGTAACCATGCCAGTAAAAAACCAAGGGCAGGGAGGGCCATTTGCACTAATGCATACACAGCACTGGTGCGACGACTGCCGCCATTGGCGAGCGAAACCGCTTCGGTAGTAATGGTATTAATGCGCCCACCCCCCGCCAGTAATGTGGGTAAATATTGACTAAAACTAATGGCTAATCCTAATGCGCAGGCAATCAAAATAGGCGCTAGCAACATAGGCAGTTTAATTTGCCAGAATATTTTTGCTTCGCTCGCCCCCAAACTGGCGGCGACGGTGCTAAAGCGTGGGTCTAAACGGCGGTAGCTACTGGACAGCGACAAAAACACATAAGGCAATACAAACAACAGATGCGCTAGCACCACATTGATGAAGCTGTGATGGCTGTTGATTTGCTCCAATAACCACACCAAACCAAATAGAAACGCAATGCTGGGGATAAGCAGGGGTAAATAAATGATCACACTGCTTAATCTCGACACCATTTTACCTGTGTATTGCTCAGCCTCCAGAGTAAATAAGGTCAAAATGATTGCCAAGCTGGTGGCACAAACACCAATCAAAACTGTGTCTAGTAATGGCGTGTGCATTTGTTGTAATGCCGACTGCCAATGTAAACTGACAAATTGTTGCGGCAATACCGTAGGGAAATGCCAGAAACCGGCAACAGACCATAACATCATGCCGATTAATGCCAAACCAATGGCACTGATTATCACCACAGTAAGCACATGAGTGATGTTTTGCATAATGGCGCCAGCATACTCACGTTGGCCGTTGATAAGCATGGTTTGGGAGGCTTTTTTTATTAGTTTTTCGAGCAGCCACCAACTCAGTAGCAAGAGTAATGTCAGTACAATTTGTAATATGGCGCCTGCTGACGCTTTTATTCGTAAGCTTAAGTCAACATCATGGAACCACTGCATAATGGCAACGGCAAGTGTCGGTGGGCTATTAGGACCCAAAATTAATGGAATTTCGACACTGGCACTGGCATAGGCGAGCACGGCCAATATCGGTAAGCGTAAAAACGGGTATAAGCTCGGTAACACCACTTTGAAAAAAGCGGTCATTGGGCAATAACCTAGGCTTAATGCCACTCGATGTTGAGCGCGCAAGGTATGGCCTAATTCGGGTTGTGCTAATACCCCAAGTGCCATCAGTAATAGAAAGGGGAGTTCTTTTAGCGTCAGCCCAATAATAATGCTCAGGCCCATCGCATCGTGAGGATACAGCCAATCAGGCGGTGCATCCCATCCGCTTAGCCAAGGTGACACAATCCGAGATAACATGCCCGATGGGGTAATTAAAAAGCCAATTGCAATTGCGGCAGCCGCATGGGGGATGACTAAAATAGGCCCTAACAGTCGTTGAATATAGCCGAGCCAAGGGCTAGTAAAGTAACTGCCTAATATTAAAATGGTGATCACAAATGCCAGTAAGGTACTGATAAAACTGGTCGATACGCTGAGTAATGCCATATAGCCAAGACCCGGTGTTTGCCATAGATCGACAAAACCAGCCACGCTGAACTGAGTATGACCTAATACCGGAAACCAGCCAAAAGCAGGCAAAATAACGGCAATTAAGCCGCTCAGTACCGGGATCACCAATAACGCCATCATTAAATATGGACTGCTGCGCACTAAGGTTGTAAATCCACTGGTGGACGTCATCATCGCATTACCCCATAGCGTTGTAGCCACTGGGTTGCGATCACCTTGGTCCAGCTCGGATCCGGTTCGCCTAATGCTGGGCTACTCTCTTGATTAGCCATTTGGGCGCTAGGGTGTGACTGGGTTGGCGGCTGAAACGACGCTTGTTGCGCAGCCGGTAATGGCGATATTACGTATGGACTGCTGCGCACCAGTGTTTTAAATCCACTTGCGGATGTCATCATCGCATTACCCCATAGCGTTGTAGCCACTGGGTTGCGATCACCTTGGTCCAACTTGGGTCCGGTTCGCTCAATGCTGGGCTACTATCTTGGTTGGCGATAATGGCACTGGGGTGAGACTGGGTTGGCGGTTGAAACCAGGCTTGTTGCGTTGCTGGTAATGACGATATTACGTATGGACTGCTGCTCACCAGTGTTTTGAATCCACTTGCGGATGTCATCATCGCATTACCCCATAGCGTTGTAGCCACTGGGTTGCGATCACCTTGGTCCAACTT